>MWDX01000012.1 GCA_002070735.1 Parcubacteria group bacterium ADurb.Bin115 | reverse complement strand
GAAAAATGTAAAATAAAAATCAGGGCTAAAGAAGCTAGCCAATACCAGATTTTTCTTGATTTCCCAAATGAGCGCATAACTCCTCTATTTATCCAAAGAAACATTACCCAAAGTCACTTTAGCTAACAATTCGGAATCACTAATGAGAATCCCGGCGCCGCGAACAACACAAGTAAGAGGGTCATCGACTATTTTCACCGGAATCTTGGTGGCTAGAGAAATAGCCTGATTTAAACCGCGCAACAAAGCGCCGCCGCCAGACAAATAGACTCCGCGCTCATAAATATCGGACACGAGTTCGGGCGGAGTTGTCTCGAGAATAGTTTTAATATTTTCGATAATCTTGCTGACAGTCCGGCCTATCGCCTCTCTAATCTGCTTGTCATTGACAATAATGGCTTTAGGCAAGCCGTTAATCAGATCCCTTCCCCGCACTTCCATTTCCTGTGATTCTTCGCCAGCGATAGCGGAGCCAATCTTAATTTTAATTTCTTCAGCCAATTGTTCGCCGATTAAAATATTAAATTCTTCTCGAATATACTCAATAATATTGTTATCAAATTCGTTGCCAGCCAAGCGTAGAGACTTCCAGGTGACAACCCCGCCCAAAGAAATAACAGCAATTTCCGTACTGCCGCCGCCGATATCGACTACCATCGTGGCCGTAGCTTCTGTCACCGGCAAATGAGCGCCAACGGCTGAGGCCATGGCTTCTTCCACTAAATAAACTTTACGCGCTCCCGCGGATTTAACTGCATCTTCAACTGCCTTTTTTTCTACCTCGGTCAAATCTAAAGGAATGCCGATAACTACCCGGGGGCGAGGGAAAAGAGCAAAATGTTCACGATGGACTTTATTGATAAAATATTTGAGCATTTTTTCCGTCACTTCGAAATCAGAAATTACCCCGTCAACTAAAGGTTTGACCGCTTCAATATGAGCCGGAGTCTTTCCCACCATTTTTTTAGCCGCCTCACCGACTTCTAAGATTTCGTTAGTACGCTTATTAATAGCGACCACCGAGGGTTCATTGATAATCAAGCCTTTATCACTCATAACCACCAAGGTATTCTTGGTTCCCAAATCAATACCAATGTCATGGCTAAATTTTCCCACTAATTTATTGAACATAAGCAGTAATATGGTTAAATTTAATTATTTCTGTTTCTTGAGACACGCGTCTCTTTATTTCCACTCCGTTCTGAATCAACGTTTTTTGACTAATAACAAGACGATAGGGACAACCAATTAAATCAGCCTCAGCAAATTTCTCACCCGCCGAAACATCGCGATCATCATAAAGAACCTCAATTCCGTCTTGGCCTAATTTTTGATATATTTTTTCTGCTTCTTCATTAGCTTTTAGAGATAAAAGATGAACGCGAAAAGGGGCGATACTCTGCGGCCAAATTATACCCCGCTCATCATGGCAAACTTCAACCACTGTGCCCATAATACGGCTTAAACCAAGACCATAACAACCCATAACAACGGGCTGTTTAACACCATTCTTATCGCTGTAGGATAAAGCAAAGGCATCTGAGTATCTAGTGCCTAATTTAAAGATATTGCCGACTTCAACCGCTTTCTCTTTCCGCCAATCTTTATCGCCACATTGAGGGCAAACTGATTGTTCGGCAATGATTTCCTGGTTAACAGCCAAATGACACTTATCGCAGATATAAATTAAATCTTCACCCGCTGCCGTTAAGGTTTGGAATTCGTGTGAATATTTAGAAAAAGAGCCGCCAGCAGCAAAAGTCAAATAAGTATTAGCACCAAGACCAACGCGATTAAAAATACGAACGTAAGCTTGTATAACCTGCTCATAATATCGATCCAAATCAACTTGATCGGCATGAAAAGAATATAAATCTTTCATAGTAAATTCACGGCCACGCAGAAGACCGGCCTTAGCTCGCTTCTCGTTGCGAAATTTTGTCTGTATTTGAAAAACAGCAAAAGGCAATTCCCGATAAGAATTAATAAACTTGCCAGCCAGAGGAGTAACCACTTCTTCATGGGTCGGATTAAGAGCATATTCCTTCTTATCAGAAGCAGCAATTTTAAAGAGAATATCTAAAGACTCCCAACGGCCGGTTTTCTGCCAATTTTCTTTCGGTGCCAAAGTGGGCAGATTAATTTCTTGACCGCCAATAGACTGCATTTCTTCTCTAATAATTTGTCTAATCTTTTCCATTACTCGCCAGCCTAATGGCAAGAAGGAATAAACTCCAGCCGCCACCTTGTCAATAAAACCGGCGCGCAGCAAAACCTGCGCATTATAGCTTGTTTCGTCTTTAGGTAATTCCTTAAGAGTATGGGTAAATAGTTGAGATTGTTTCATATAAAAATTACTGATTTTTTCGGCTTAACTTTTTCAAGGCCGCTTTCACTCTTTCGCCGCTATCTTTTAAATCAACGTCAAGCTCACCCAAAGCGTTCCTGGCGTCAGACAAAGAATAGCCGAGCGCCAGCAAAGCATCAAGTTCATCATTAAAACCGGAGGAAAAGGCGCTTCCCAAACTAGCGCCATCAATACTTTTGACAATCTTATTTTTTAATTCCAAAACTACTCTTTCCGCCGTCTTTTTACCAATACCGGCGACTTTGGTCAACAGGGCGGCATCGCCGCGAATAACCGCTTCCCTGATATCGCCGATAGAAGCGACGGAGAGAACTCCCAACGCCGATTTGGGGCCGACGCCGGAAACAGAAAGCAAAAGCTGAAATAATTCCAGTTCGGCTAAATTTCTAAAACCATATAAATCAGAAGCATCTGCGCGCACTTGGTGGGAAAGATAGAATTCCTGCTCTTCTCCCACTTTTAGCGACGACCAGAAAGCTTCACCCACAAAAATCTGATAACCGACATTATTTGTTTCTAATATTAGATAATTATTACTTTTAGCCAAAATCCGGCCACGAAGATAAGCAAACATATGCTTTTAGTATAATATATCCGAAGATTTAATTAAATCTTGACAGAAATAAACGATAATGATTATTGCTTGCTAAAAGCTCCGCCCTCAAGGCGGCACTTATGTTTGCAAACGTTTCCCGCGAATAAGGCCAAATAGGTTTTTAATCTTTAAATTAAACCTCCCTTAATTTGGCAATCCGCTCGGCTACTGGCGGATGAGTCATCCATATTTTAGCAAACCAAGAAACTTGATTTTTTTTCTCCTGGCCTTTAAAAGGAGAAACAATATACATATGGGCGGTAGCGCGGGAAGCGACTTTCAGGGGTTCGCGGTCGGCGCTGATTTTTTCCAAAGCTCGCGCTAAGCCTTCCGGGTAGCGGGTTAAAAGAGCGGCGTCGGCGTCGGCGACAAATTCACGCTTTCTGGATACGACCAGCTGTAGCAGTTGGGCAAAAATAGGAGCGAGGATCGAAAAAACAAGTGCCAAAATCAGCATAATCACTCCCAGCTGATTATTGTTATTGTTATCATTATGACGGCGGCCGCCAAAAAATGACCAACGGCGGAACCAATCGGCCAATAAAACTACGATACCGACTAAAACTGTGGCCATAGTGGAGATAAGGATGTCGCGGTTGCCGATATGGGATAATTCATGCGCAATAACGCCTTCCAATTCCGCTTTCTCAAGCTTGCCTAAAATACCGCTGGTAACGGCAATCGCTGCGTGCTGAGGGTCGCGACCGGTAGCAAAAGCATTGGGAGCGCTGTCTTTAATTATATAAATCCTAGGCACGGGCAAACCGGCAGTTATACAAAGATTCTCCACCAAACGATAAAGCTCGCGGCCATTATTCTTGTTTACCTCTTTTGCTCCCGACATGGACAAAACAATCTTATCACTATACCAATAACTAAAAAAACTCATTAAAATGCTAAAAATAACCGCCGCCGGTAAAATTATGGGAGCGTCCATGGCTTGAGAAAAAATATATCCGATTAAGATAACAAAGATGAAAAACCCGGTCATCAAGAACCAGGTTTTTCTTTGGTTGACAGCGCTGTAATTATACAGATTGGACATAAATAATAATAGTTATTTATTCTCATTATTCATCTTCTGGGCAAAGCCTTCAAAGGCTTTCAATACTTCAAGCGGCGTCATAAAGATAACAGTATTCGACTGATCAGAGGATAAATCATTAATAGACTGCAAGGTGCGGAGATGAAGAGCCCCCGGAACTTCAGATAAAGTGCGGGCGGCCTGGGCAATGTTGGCCGAAGCGGCTAATTCACCCTCAGAATTAATTATAACCGCTCTCTTTTCACGCTCCGCTTCCGCCTGCTTGGCGATTGTCCTCTCCATTGATTCCGGTAAAGAAACGTCTTTTAGTTCGACGTTGTTAACTTTAATCCCCCATTCATCGGTTTCCTTATCGACAATCTCCTTAATCCGATCGGCAATTTCGTCGCGCTTGCTTAAAAGCTCATCCAAAGTAACAGAGCCAACAATATTACGCATCGTGGTCTGAGCATATTGGGAAATAGCGTATTTAAAATTTTCCACCTCAATAATCGCTTTCTCGGCCGCCGTTACCTTATAATAAATAACGGCATTAACGGTAACCGGCACATTGTCGCGAGTAATCGCTTTCTGGTCGGGAACGTCCACCGCCTTGACGCGAATATCAACTTTATGAAAAGTTTGAAAGACCGGAATCAATAAGCGCCATCCGGGCTGCATGACGTAAGAATATCGCCCCATGGTAAAGACGACACCGCGCTCATACTGGTTAACCTGTTTTAAAAAGGCCAACAAGAGAACGCCGATAAAAATAATAAGATAAATCCACATATAGTTATAAATCTAAACTTAGCGTCAACCCGCTTTTGCTCAGAATAAAATAAAGACCTAGAATTTTACCGCTACCGCTTCTTTCTCCGCCTCGACCGCTTCAAAGAAATTATAAGCCTTGAATCCTAACTGTTTGGCCAAGATATTGGTCGGGAAAACTTGCAATTTTGTATTGAAATCACGAACATTGGCATTATAAAAGCGACGGGAAGCCATAATTTTATCCTCAGTATCAGTCAAATCGCGCTGAAGTTCCAAAAAGTTTTGGTTAGCTTTCAGGTCAGGATAACTCTCCGCCAAAGCGAAGATGGATTTTAAAGTTGAAGATAAAGCATTTTCCGCTTCAAGTACCGCCTTAGGGTCACGACTATCCTGGGCTTGCACGGCTGTGTTCCTGGCTTTAATAACATTATCCAAAGTGCTTTGTTCATGAGTGGCATAGCCTTTGACCGTTTCCACCAAGTTAAAAATGAGGTCATGACGGCGTTTCAGCTGCACGTCGACATCGCTCCAAGCTTCGTCCACCCGATTCTTTGAACGAATTAAGCCGTTGTACATCGCTATTAATACCAAAGCGAGTAAAACGATAATGCCTAAAATGATCCAAGTAGTCATAAAAGATAGGACCGGAAAAGGATTCTCCGGCAAATTAATAAATTAGCCTAATAATTATAGTATAATTTTTGATTTTTGTCTAAAAAACCGAATTAAAGCTTAACTATCTGCAAAGACAAATCTATTTGTTCCAATTTAAGAACTTTAACAGCCAAAGGATTATCTTCTCGACCCTGTCTAATCACATCGGCTAAAGTCGCTTTTTTTAATTCCTCGCTCCAACCGGCCAGCCAAGAAAAAGACTCTTCACTGCTCTCAATTAAAATTTCTATCCTATCGGCCACGGTTAGTCCCGCTTCTTTGCGCAAGGAATTAATGGTTCTGATGATTTCTCTTTTGTTGCCCTCCCTCTGTAATTCCAGAGTAATAACCGTATCAAGTTTAACCTCAAGACTGCCACCGCCCCCTTGCCAACTCACACTGCGCACATTAAGCTCTTCCGACAACAAAACAAAATATTGTTCAGCTAATTTCCCGCCGCCGGTAAATTCCGCCGAATTTAACATTTGCCTTATTTTAATACCGGCCGCATCACGCGCTGACAAAGCCAACTCCACCCCTTTACGGGCCAATTGCATATTTGCCAAGACGGCTTCTTCCTCTTCGGTCAATTGGCCGAGATTGGGCCAAGACTGCAAGTGTACCGATTCATCGCGCTTTTCCAACTTATATCCGGATACTTCCTGCCATAAACGTTCAGCAATAAAAGGCATAAAGGGAGCCATAATCTTAGCCAGCGTCAATAAAACAAAACGTGTCATCGCTAAAACCGCCTGCTTGTCGCTTTCAACTTCACTCTTAAAACGTTCGCGGCTACGGCGCAAATACCAGGTGGAAAGTTCGTCGATAAATTCCGTAATCGGACGCATCGCTTTAGGCAGATTATAGGCCTCCATCGCCGCCGTTACTTCAATATTTAAAACTTTCAACTTTGCCAAAATCCAAGCATCAAGAATATTCTCCGCCGTTACTTCCCGACCATCATATTCGCCGGCATAAATTTCATAGAAGCGATAGACATTCCACAGCGTCATTACGTTCTTGCGCAATGACTCTTGCACTCCGCTTTCGGTAAAATTGAGGTTCTCCGCCTGCATGACCGGCGAAGACAAAAGATAGGCACGCAAAGCATCGGCGCCGTATTTTTCCATAACCAGGGACGGGTCGGGATAATTCTTTAATTTTTTGGACATCTTTTTGCCGTCTTCGGCTAAAACGATACCGTTAACAATAACATGCTTAAAAGCCTCAGTCTCTTTAATACCGCCGGCAATAACATGCAAATAATAGAACCAGGCTCTGGTCTGATCAGCGCCTTCGGCAATAAATTGAGCGGGAAAATTCTTCTCTAATTTTTCTTTATTCTCAAAAGGATAATGTAATTGCGCGTAGGGCATGGAGCCAGACTCGAACCAGCAATCAATCACATCGGTAATCCGTCGCATTGGCGCTCCGCATTCCGGACAAGCGAAAACCAAAGGATCAACTTTATCTTTATGAATATCATCGATATGCTTACCGGTTCTCTCTTCTAATTCCGCTACCGAAGAAACAACGTGGCGATGGCCGGCCGGGCATTCCCAAATCGGAATGGCACTGGCCCAAAAACGCTGACGAGAAATCGACCAATCACGCGCTCCTTCCAGCCAATTGCCGAAACGCCCGTTCTTGATATAATCAGGTGACCACTTTATTTCTTTGGCTGTTTCCCGTAATTTATCCTTTATTTTTGTTACCCCCACGAACCAAGAAGAAGCGGCATAGTTAATCAAGGGGGTATCACAACGCCAACAGTGAGGATAGCTGTGTTCGTATTTTTCTTTACTAAAAAGAAGATTATGTGCGGCCAAATACTTGATAATTTCCACATCCGTCGCCAGATGATCTTCTCGTGGTTTCACATGAAGACCGGGAAAATCAGCAACTTCCTTCTTAAACATTCCGTCCAAGCCGACATGCTGAATGAAAGGCAAGGATTCCTGCTTGCCTAAATTCATATCATCTTCACCGAAAGCGGGAGCGATATGAACGACGCCAGTGCCGTC
>MWDX01000011.1 GCA_002070735.1 Parcubacteria group bacterium ADurb.Bin115 | reverse complement strand
GGCTGGACTAACAAACATTATGTCTGAATTAACAAATGCCATTAAGCAGGTGTGTGAAGAAAAGAACCTTGACTATCAGGCGGTTGTAAGTACCATCGAATTAGCTTTGGCGGCTGCTTATCGTAAGGACTATGGAGAAAAAAACCAGAATATCAAAGTTGTATTTGACCCCAACACTGGTAGTTCAAAAATTTACGATGTTAAAACTGTGGTTGATAATTTGCCGGCGCAGGAAGAAGAAGAAATGCTCCGCCGTCTTAATGATCCTGATTATAAACGAGAAGAAGATAAGGAAAAGCGTGATGAGATGGGCGGCGATGACGAAGAAAAGGAACATCGTTTTAATCCTAAAACTGATATCCAGCTAAAAGAGGCGGTTATTATGAAGCATGACGCTCAGATCGGTGAAGAAATCATGACTGAATTACCTATTCCCGAAAGTTATGGCCGAATGGCTGCTCAAACCGCTAAGCAAGTAATTATTCAGAAGCTAAGAGAAATGGAAAGAGATATGATTCTGAGTGAATTTAAAGGCAAGGAAAAAGAAGTGGTCGGTGGCGTTGTTCAACGCCGCGAAGGACGTTTGGTTTTTGTTGATCTTGGTAAAGCTATCGGTATTTTACCATCTGAAGAACAAATTTTTAGCGAACACTATAATCCCGGAGAAAGGATTAAGGTTTATATCAAGGAAGTTCGTGAGGGTCATAAAGGGCCGGAAGTTATTTTATCTAGGCGTAGTGAAGAAATTTTAAAAAAAGTGTTTTATTTGGAAATTCCAGAAATTGCTAATGGCTTAATTGAGATTAAAGGAGTGGCACGTGAAGCTGGTTCTCGGTCAAAAGTGGCGATATATACGGAAACAGAAAATGTTGACCCGGTTGGATCCTGCATCGGCCAGAGAGGCGCTCGTATTCAAACAATCATTAGTGAGTTGGGGGGAGAAAAGGTTGATATTATTGAATATAGTGAAGATCCTGCCAAATTTATTGCTAATGCTTTAGCGCCGGCTAAAATTTTAAGTATTGAACTTGATGAGGCGGAGCATAAAGCGGTAGTTAAGGTTAGCTCAGATAAACTTTCTTTGGCTATCGGTAAAAGCGGCCAGAATGTGCGCCTAGCTGCTCATCTTACTGGTTGGAAAATAGATATTGTTGAGGCCTCTGAAGACGGTGAAAAGAAGGTGGCGGACAGTGAAGAAGGCGCTGCGGCCGCTAATGAAGGAGCAGATTCCGCAAGTGACTCTTCTTTAGACGAAGGCCAGTCTGAGCCTGGAGAAAATAAATAATTTTAAAATCTTGCCTGGAGGAGCAAGAATTAATATTTAATATTATGACGAATCTCTTAATTATTGCCAGCGCTGTGGCCGCTATTATTTATGGTTTTATTGCTGGCATCTTTATCCTTCGCTTGCCGACCGGTAACGACAAGATGAAGGAAATTGCTAAAGCCATTCAAACCGGAGCTAAGGCCTTTTTAAACCGTCAGTATCGTTCCGTGGCGATAGTAGCGGCTATTCTCTTTTTGTTAATCGGCTTTTTGCCTTCTTTGGGCTGGTCAACGGCCACAGCTTTTTTGCTGGGGGCAATTTTTTCCGCTCTCACCGGTTATATTGGCATGTTGGTTAGTGTACGTGCTAATGTCCGCACTGCTGAGGCCGCTCGAGGCGGTTTACAGAAAGCTTTGAATGTCGCCGTTCGCGGTGGGAGTGTCACCGGCTTATTGGTAGTCGGCTTGGCTTTATTAGGAACGGCTGGTTTTTATTTTTTAAATCCTGGGGACTTGCATGCAATTATCGGTTTTGGTTTCGGCGGTTCGCTTATTTCAATTTTTGCTCGTTTAGGAGGCGGCATTTACACTAAAGCGGCTGATGTCGGCGCTGATTTAGTGGGTAAGGTAGAAGCTAATATTCCCGAAGACGATCCTCGCAATCCGGCTGTTATTGCTGATAATGTCGGTGATAATGTCGGCGATTGCGCGGGCATGGCCGCTGATTTATTTGAGACCTATGCGGTAACCTCAATTGCCGCGATGGTTCTTGGTTCCCTTCTATTCTCCGGTGACCAGAATATTATTATCTATCCTTTAGTGTTGGGAGCGGTATCTATTATCACTTCCATCATCGGCATTTTCTTTATCCGTTTAGGCAAGAAGAAAAATATTATGCGCGCTCTTTATAAGGGATTGATTGCCACTGGCGTTTTATCGGCGATTGCTTTTTATCCAATTACTTTAGCTTTTATTAAAGATGCCCATTTAGCTGTAAATATCTATTTGGCCAGCTTAATCGGTTTGTTGGTAACGGCAGCTTTGGTGGTGATTACTGAATATTATACTTCGACCAAATTTGCTCCGGTAAAAGATATTGCCGAAGCTTCCAAGACTGGTCATGGTACTAACGTGATTGCTGGTTTAGCTGTCTCCATGAAATCAACCGCTTGGCCGGTTTTGATTATTGTCGCCGCTATTCTTGGTTCCTATATGTTGGTTGGTTTATATGGAATAGCCGTGGCGGCCGTTGCTATGCTTTCAATGGCTGGTATTATTGTCACTATTGATGCTTACGGTCCGATTACTGATAACGCTGGCGGTATTGCCGAAATGGCTGAGTTAGGTGAAGATGTGCGTAATATTACTGACCCCTTAGATGCTGTAGGTAATACTACCAAAGCGGTCACTAAAGGTTATGCTATCGGTTCTGCCGCTTTGGCGGCTTTAGTACTATTTGCAGATTTTACTTATAAGATTTCTGATTTGGGTGGAGCGACTCAGTTTTTAATTAATAATCCTTTTGTGCTGTCCGGATTGTTTATCGGCGGTTTATTGCCTTATTTATTTGGCGCGATGGCGATGAAAGCCGTCGGTCGGGCTGCTGGTTCGGTCGTTGAAGACGTTCGTGCTCAATTTAAAGAAAAGACTGGGATTATGACGGGGACAGAAAAACCTGATTATGGTCGTACCGTTGATATTGTGACTAAGGCCGCCTTAAAAGAAATGATTTTACCCGCATTAATTCCTGTAGTTGCTCCCATTATTGTCGGCTTCGGTTTTAATCTATTTGGCGCCGGACACGGCATTGAAGCTTTGGGTGGTCTATTAGTCGGCACAATCGTTACCGGTATTTTTGTGGCAGTTTCTATGACTTCCGGCGGTGGCGCCTGGGATAACGCTAAAAAATATATTGAACTAGGTCATTTCGGCGGTAAAGGCTCTGACGCCCATAAAGCCGCTGTGACCGGTGATACCGTTGGTGATCCCTATAAGGACACTGCCGGTCCGGCCATCAATCCGATGATTAAGGTTTTGAACATTGTCGCCTTGCTGATTATTGGTTTATTGCTTTAAAGAAAGATAAGGTTAGAATGAGAAAAGCGCCAGCTATTACTGGCGTTTTTTGTTTGTATAGCCTTTTAATTATTCCGAAATAACAAAAAAGCAAACTTGCTTTTTCTAAAAAAACTGCTAAAATATAATAAATAAAAGAAAAAATTAGCGAGCCCGCCACAGCTCGCTTCTAATTGTCAAAAAGATTATGCAAAGCACTAAAAAAGATTTAGGAAAATCGCAGGTAGAATTAACAGTCTCTTTGGAATTTAAGGAATTCCAACCTTATCTTGAGGAAGGGGTTAGGCATATTTCTGAGCATATAAAAATTGAAGGTTTTCGTCCCGGTAAGGCCCCTTATGAAAGGTTAAAGCAAAAAGTTGGCGAAATCAGTATTTTAGAAGAAGCGGCTCATATCGCTATTCGCAAAACCATTGATGATGTTTTTGCTAAAGAATTAGCGGGTCGCCAGCCAGTCGGCCAACCAAAAGTAGAAATAACCAAATTAGCGCCTGGCAATCCTTTAGAATATAAGGTAACAATTTCTCTTTTGCCGACCGTTGTTTTAGGTGACTATAAGGGTTTAAATATTGTAAAAGAAAAACCACTTGTTAGTACCAATGATATTGACAAGACAATTAAGGAAATTTTAGAAATGCGCGCTAAGGAAAGTTTAAGTTCAGAATCAGCCGAAGAAGGCGATAAATTAGTTTTGAATGTTAGTCTAAGTTTAGATAAGGTGCCGGTAGAAGGCGGTCAAGCTCAAGATGTAACCGTTATTTTAGGTAAAGAATATATGGTCCCCGGTTTTGACGATAAGGTGAGGGGTATTAAACAGGGAGAAAAGAGAGAATTTAAGTTGCTCTATCCAGAAACTCATCACCAAGCCAATTTAGCTGGGAAAATGGTTGAATTTTCCGTGACTGCTACCTCTATTTATAAAAGAGAAATTCCTGCTTTAGATGATGAATTGGCCAAAGCGATGCATTTTAAAAATGTGGCAGATTTGAAAGCGGCCATAGAAAAAAATATTTTAGCCGACAGAGAGCGCCAAGCCGATATTAAAGCCGAACTTAAAATGTTAGAAATAATTGTCGATAAAGCCAAGTTTGATGATATCCCGGAAGATTTATTAGAGAAAGAGGCTGATAATATGATGACGGAATTAGAGCGTAATGTTACTGCCCAAGGAGGTAATTTTGAGGATTATTTAAAACATCTTAAGAAAACTCCAACCGAGCTACGTTTAGAAATTTTACCTAATGCTGTTAAACGCATCAAGACTGCTTTAATTATCCGTGAAGTCGGTATTATCGAAAAAATTGAGGTTAAGCAAAAAGAGGTTGAAGAAAAATTGGAAGAACTAAAAAAGATGTATGCTCATGATCAAGAGGTTTTGAAACAATTAAACAGTCACGAATATTTTCACCATTTAGAAAATATGATGTTCAACGATCAAGTCGTTGCGCAGTTAAAGTCTTGGAATTATGCCGATACTGGCAAACAATCGGAGAGCTAGTTTTGACTATGACCTTTTAGAAAATTATGAGGCCGGTCTTGTTTTATTAGGACATGAAGCAAAATCAGCCAAGGCTGGACATGTAAATTTAAGTGGCGCTTATGTCAGTTTGCGTTCAGGAAATAATGGCTCGGAACTCTGGCTGGTCGGCGCCCATATTTCCCCTTATCGTTTTGCCGGTAAGATGAATGACTATGACCCTAACAGAGAACGCAAGTTGTTATTAAAAAAAAGAGAAATCGCTTACCTTATTGGAAAAATACAGGAAAAGGGCTTGACATTGGTTCCGGTCAAAATGTATACTAAACGCAGTTTTGTGAAGCTAGAATTTGCATTAGGTAGAGGAAAAAAGAAGTATGACAAGCGCGAGTCTATAAAGAAACGCGAATTAGACAGGCAAATACGGACGTTAACAAAGAGGCAGATTTCAAGATAATCGGGGATGCCGGGCATCGATAATAAGATCTGCTTTTAGATATTCAAGACGGGTTTAGGTTAAACCGTAAAAATAACCAAAAACATACATGCCAAAAATACTGGCAGGGCGTTTACTTGGAAAGTTCCGAGTTTCGCTCCCGTTATGGCTTAATTAAAAAATAGCCGTAACCATCGGCGCGGAGAGGCTTCAGCTCCGTCAACCGGTGTCATAATTTGAAGCTTTGAAAATTTCAGCCCTCTCCTGGAGTTTTTAAGATAAAGAGAGGTGACCGGCGTTGCTTTTGTCCGGTTTCCGATAACGTCGGCGACTCCAATAAATCGGACTATTCTTGTAAATATATCTAAGGGCACTTATTAGACATGGGTTCAACTCCCATCATCTCCACAGTTTTTGTTGACATTTTTATTTAGCCGCGGTGGCGGAACTGGTAGACGCGCTGGACTTAAAATCCAGTTGTAGAGATACAGTGCGGGTTCGATTCCCGCCCGCGGCACGAATCCCTTTAAAATTTAGGGGGAATTCTTGCTTAGTATTTGAATATTTGTTATATAAAATATATGTTTGCGGGTATCGTATAGTGGCTATTATGCAACCTTGCCATGGTTGAGAGACGAGTTCGATTCTCGTTACCCGCTCCA
>MWDX01000010.1 GCA_002070735.1 Parcubacteria group bacterium ADurb.Bin115 | reverse complement strand
CCTTCTATGGTCGTCAAGCCTCTTTCGTCTGAGCCTAAAGAGGAGTTAACTACAAAAAATACAGTTTTAATTCAGCCATCTGACCATTTTCAGCCAGAAATTGAACCAACTCCGGTTTTACGAGATTTAACTTTGGAAAAATCAAATTCCCAGGTTATGTCTCCCCAGCCGCCAGCGGCGCCGGCAGAAAAAGAAGTTGAAGCTAATAAATTTGCTCCGGCGCCTAAATCTCGTCTTTGGTCAAAGCTTTTTAAAGCTCAGGAAAAAAAGGCGGAGATGCCTTTAAAAAAGATTAGCGTTTCTAGTGACCACTTAGCCGAAGCTGTGAGGGCGGCGGCGCAAGCAGCCCCCGCTTCTGTCCGTCCGGCCGCCTCTATAGAGACAAAAACAAAAATGGAAGATGTCAGGGCCCGTCCGAAAGTGATGGGACCCTTAGAAGAATTAAGATATTTAGATTTGGTCAATTTTAGAAGATTGGGCGATAGCCCTCAAGCAATAACCGATAAGATCGTGATGAAGATTAAGCTCTTAGAGAAAGACGGCTACGACCGCATGGTTGAAGGCGTTCAGTCTTGGCGTCAGAGCCCCGTGAATCGTATATATGTGCGCTTGGCGCAAGAGGCGGTGGCTCAAGGAATTACTTTGCGCGATGCCGTTGCCGCCCGTCAAGCGGCCAATAAGGAAACTTTAAGCATGGAGGAAATTGAAGCGATTGTCGCCATGAATAGCCGTTTAATGTTTTAATATGCAGCAATTTACTGTTCCTCAATTTATTGATGTTGAGAGCAAAATTATCGGGCCGATTACTACCCGCCAATTTTTGATATTTTTGGGAGCGGCGGTGATTATCGGTATTAGTTATAAGGTTTTCGATTTTTCTTTGTTTTTAACGATTGGCATTATCATTTTCATTATCGCTGGCGCCTTCGCCTTTTTAAAGATTAACGGCCGCCCTTTCCATTTATTTTTGCTTAATTTTATTCAGACAATGCGTCGTCCCTCTCTTCGGGTCTGGAATCATCAATTAGGATTCATAGACACGCCGGCGCCGATGAATATTGTTAAAGAAGAAGAAGCGCCAGTAAAGAAAAAGGAATTTTATCAAACTTCGCGTTTAGCCGATTTAGCGCTGGTGGTGGACACTAAAGGGCGTTATCGGGGCGATGGGGACAATAACGAAACAGTGTAAATTTATGCCTGCTAAAAAAAATTTGGCCAGCAATAAAATAAACGTTTCCACCCAGCAATATCTTGATATTGCGGAGATTAAAGATGATGTCGTTATTATGAAGGACGGGACTTTGCGCGCCGTACTTTTGGTTTCTAGTATTAATTTTGCCTTAAAGAGCGAAGATGAGCAGAATGCCGTTATTAATTCTTATGTCATGTTTCTGAATAATCTTGATTTCATGCTGGAAATCGTTATTCAATCACGGGAATTGGATATTGATAACTATCTTAATTATTTAAAGGAGAAAGAAAAACAGCAGATTAATAAGCTTTTAAAGATCCAAACGGCGGAATATATTGAGTATATTAAGGAATTAACCGCAATGGGAAAGATTATGAACAAACGGTTTTACGTGGTTGTCCCCTATAACCCCTTAACCGACAAACATAAAGGTTTTTTTACTCTTCTAGGAGAATCGTTGAAGCCTGCGACCTTTATTAAGCTGAAAGACAAGAGTTTTGCCCGCTATAAAGAAATGTTGAATCGCCGTTTAGACAGCGTCATCGGCGGTCTAGAGTCGATGGGTGTCAGTGTCGCCCGTTTGGATACACAGAGTTTAATTGAGCTTTATTATAAGACTTATAATCCGGAAACAGCCAAGAATCAGAGTTTGGTTGATTTGGAAAAATTACGGATTGAAACAAATTAATTAGCGTTTATGATAAATTTTAATCAGAATGAGGATAAACAAAAAATAGGCTTGAATACGAAAATTTCTTTGTCGCCATCAGGCCAGGGGCAGCCGATTGAAGCCAATCCGGTTTTGACCAAAGAAATCATCGAGGAGGAAAAAGCTTTTCGCCGCGGCGTTTTGACGGTGCGTGATATTATTTCTCCGGCCAGTTTGCAGGTGACGCCCAAGTATCTCCGTCTCGGCTCCAAATTTGTCCGCACCATTTTTGTTATTGGTTATCCCCGTTATATCAGTGTTGGCTGGTTTGCTCCGATTATCAATCTTAATTTAACTTTTGATATTTCCATGTTTTTCTATCCGGTTAAGAGCGCGATCATTTTAAAGCAGCTGAAGAACAAGGTTGGCGTTTTGGAAGCGCAGATAATTTCTGATGCGGAAAAGGGAGCGGCTCGCGATCCTTTGCGGGAAACAGCTTTACGCGATATTGAATATTTGCGTGACGCCCTTACCCAAGGTACAGAAAAGTTTTTTCAATTTTCTCTTTACGTTACCCTATACTCAGACAGCCTGGAAGAATTGGATAGGATGTCTGACCAGGTGGAAGATATTTTCGGCTCTCGTTTAGTTTATTCGCGTCGGGTTTATTTTCAGGCAGAACAAGGATTTAATTCTACCTTACCTTTGGGTAACGACGAGCTTTATATTACTTTTAACATGAATTCCTCGCCGATTGCTTCTTCTTTTCCTTTTATTTCCAGTGAATTGACCAGTGATCGCGGAATTTTATATGGCATTAATCGCCATAATAACAGTTTGATTTTATTCGACCGCTTTTCCTTACAAAATGCCAACTCTGTCGTGTTTGCTACTTCCGGCGCCGGTAAATCTTATGCCATCAAGCTGGAAATTCTCCGTTCTTTGATGCTGGGCTCTGAAATCATCGTTATCGACCCGGAATATGAGTATAAGCATCTGGCAGAAGCGGTTGGTGGCACTTATATTAATATTTCTTTAGCCTCAGAAAATAAGATTAATCCTTTTGACCTGCCTCGAGCTATCGGTGGCGAAGCTAAGCCTAAAGATATTATCCGTAGCGCTGTCATCACCCTTAAAGGCTTAGTGCGTTTAATGCTGGGCAAGCTTAATTATGACGAAGACTCAATCGTTGACCGCGCCCTTTTAGAAACCTATGCCAAAAAAGACATTACTCCGGATTCTGATTTATCTACCATTGAAGCGCC
This sequence comes from Parcubacteria group bacterium ADurb.Bin115, assembly GCA_002070735.1. Lineage (GTDB taxonomy): Bacteria > Patescibacteriota > Patescibacteriia > Patescibacteriales > UBA12465. The sequence continues at coordinate 4,203 of MWDX01000010.1, read as the reverse complement.
GATAATGTCTGATTTTGAACAAGTTTTAGACGGTATGGAGGGCGGGGCGGATTTAGCTTTACGCTTGAAAAAATATACGGAAGGCACTTTTGCCGGGCTACTAAATAGCGTTACTAATGTGGAGATGAATAATCAGCTGGTTTGTTTTTCTGTGCGTGATTTGGAAGATGAGCTTAGGCCTTTAGCTATCTACACCATCGTTAATTATATTTGGAACATAGTACGCAGCGAGATGCGCCAGCGTATTTTAGTGATTGATGAGGCTTGGTGGATGATGCAGAATGAAGACAGTGCCAAATTTATTTTTGCGTTGGTTAAACGCTGTCGTAAGTATTATCTAGGGGTGACTACTATCACTCAGGATGTTAATGATTTCTTGTCCTCTCCCTACGGCCAGGCAATCGTTACCAATTCTTCTTTGCAAATATTGTTAAAACAGTCGCCGGCCGCTATCGACCTTGTTCAAAAAACTTTCCTCTTAACCGAAGGAGAAAAATACCTCCTCCTAGAATGCGGAGTCGGTGAAGGTATTTTCTTTGCCGGCAATAAGCATGTAGCGATGAAAGTGGTTGCTTCTTATGCCGAAGATCAGCTGATTACCTCCGATCCGCGTCAATTATTGGAAATTGAAGAGGCTAAAAAAGAATTTAACGAAAGCTTAGCCGAAGGGCAGGCTTAAATAAAAATATATGGACAAGCGTCAAAAGTTAGGACTATTAATTATTGTTATCGGCTTGGCAATTATTGCCGTTATTATCTATTTTATTTTTATTCGCCAAGCGGAAGTTCCGGCTACGACCATAGCCCCGCCGACGGCGAGCACGACCGTACCGTTGCCAACTGAGCCGGTAGAGAGCGATATCACTCCTAGTGATAAGCCCCGTAATTATCAGCAGTATGATATTTCCAAGGAGCCGGAGCATCAAACTGACGCTGCCGATGTGGCTAAACTTTCCGCCGCTTTTGCCGAGCGCTTGGGTTCGTTTTCTAATCAATCAGATTATAGCAACTTTGAAGACCTAGATTTATTTATGACCGCGTCAATGCGCGACTGGGCAAAATCCTACGTTGCTAAGATGCGCGCCGACAATCCCTATAACGGTTCCTATTATGGTATTACCACTAAAGCCATCAGCGCGGAAGTAAAAAGTTTTGATGACGATAAAGGAACGGCGGAGATAATTGTGGGCACCCAGCGTCGTGAAGTTGGCGCCGACGGTGGCGAACGCAATTTTCAGCAGGATTTGCGTTTGACTTTTTTGAAAATTAACGACCAATGGCTGGTCGACGGCGCCTATTGGTTAAAATAATTATGGCCATCAAGAAGATTTATGTTTGTTCCCACTGCGACGCCCAATTTCCTAAATGGAGTGGGCGTTGCTTAGAATGCGGTTCTTGGGGAACATTAGTTGAGAATATAACCGACGCCCAGACGGAGAAAAAGGAAGAAGCAAAAAAATTAGGTGACGCCAAGGTGATTGATCTAAGGACCTTAAAAGGCGGTCCGGAAATAAGAATTAAGAGCGGCTGGGAAGAAATTGATCGTGTGCTCGGCGGCGGTCTTTTGCCCGGTTCTTTATTATTACTCAGCGGTGAGCCCGGAATCGGCAAGAGCACTTTGGCGGCGCAGTTGGCAGACGCTTTAAGCAATGGCCATGAAGTTTTATATGTGAGCGGCGAGGAGTCGGCCTTGCAGGTAAAGGCGCGTTTGGAGCGCTTAGGTTGTGATTTGTCCCGTCTACGTTTTATTGGCGAGACTAGCGTGGAAAAAATCAGCAGTGCCGCTCTGAAATTGAGGCCAGCCTTATTAGTCATTGACTCTATTCAAACTGTCTATTCTTCTTTAATACCCTTTGAACCGGGCAGTCTCAGCCAAATTAGGGCGGTGGCGGTAAAATTTCTGGAAATTGCCAAAGAGTATAATATTTCGGTTTTGCTTATCGGTCATATTACTAAAGATGGCCAGATTGCCGGACCGAAGTCTTTAGAGCATATCGTTGATACGGTTTTGTCTTTAGAAAATGAAACCGGCAGTAATTATTGCCTTCTTCGAGCCAGTAAGAATCGTTTTGGTTCGGTTAATGAATTAGGAGTTTTAGAAATGACCGGCAAGGGTTTTAGGGAAGCGAAAGATCCAAGTTCGGTTTTTCTGGGGCAAGGAAGCTCAATGATTGCCGGGTCTGTCGTCGGCTGTGTTTTAGAGGGTAGTCGCCCTTTCTTGGTTAACATTCAAGCCTTAGTGACAAAGACAGTCTTCGGTTATCCGCAGCGCCAGACCAGCGGTTTTGATTTGAATCGCTTGCAAGTGCTTAGCGCGGTGATTGCTAAAAGAAGTAAGATTAATTTGGTTACGCGCGATATTATTTTAAATGTGGTCGGCGGTTTAAAAATTAATGACCCGGCTTTAGATTTAGCGGTGTGTGCGGCCATTATTTCCTCGTATCTGAATAAGCCGCTGCCGGCCGGTATGGCGACGATTGGCGAGCTTGGACTGGGAGCCGAGCTTCGTCCTGTTTTCCGTTTAGAACAGCGCTTAAAAGAGGCGGAGAAGTTAGGTTTTAAGAGTGCGATTATTCCCGAAGGAGCTGAGTATAAATCAGGTAAATTAAAGCTTTTAAAGATAAATAATTTAGGAGAATTAGTAGAAATATTAGCTTAAATTTTTAAAAATGAGAATATTTTATTGTTCTTTTGATTCGTTTCTCTTGATTTAATGACCTAAATAATATATAATTAGGTTATTATAATGACCTAAATAATATAATTATAAATATTAGATATGATTAATCGAGAAATTACCAAAAATATTCAGGACTTTTTATTTAAGGGTAAGATTGTTATTATCTATGGTCCCAGGCAATCAGGTAAGACTACTTTAGTAAAAAGTATAATGTCTCAATATCTTAACGATTATGTTTATTTAAATTGTGATGAGGTTGACGTTCGCCTGGCTTTAAGCAATAAAACTTCTACTGAATTACGGTCTTTTATCGGCGCTAAACGTCTGGTGGTAATTGACGAAGCTCAGAGAGTTGAAAATATTAGCCTGACTCTTAAGTTGTTGGCCGATAATTTTCCGGAAACACAGGTACTGGCGACGGGATCTTCTGCTTTTGAATTATCTAATCGAATTTCAGAACCTTTAACTGGGAGAAAAAAAGAATTTTTTTTATTTCCATTTTCTGTGGGAGAATTGGTAGCGGCCTTTTCTGTGCGCGAAGTGCAGCGCCGTTTAGATGATTTTTTAATTTTTGGCTTATATCCGGAGGTAGTTAATTCGGGGGCAGATAGAGCCGGAATTGTACGTGAATTGGCTACCAGTTATTCTTATAAAGATGTTTTAGCTTATCAAGATATTCGCCGTCCGGAACTTTTAGAAAAATTATTACAGGCTTTGGCTTTGCAAATAGGCAATGAGGTTTCTTATACTGAACTTGCTGGTTTACTGGGGGTTAATAAAGTAACGGTTGAGAATTATGTTCGTATTCTTGAGCAGGCCTATATTATTTTTCGGGTAGCCCCCTTTTCCCGTAATTTGCGCAACGAATTAAAAAAGAAGCGTAAAATTTATTTTTATGATTTAGGCCTACGCAACGCTTTAATTAATAATTTTAATCCTTTATCTTTGCGTCAAGATGTGGGCGCGCTTTGGGAAAATTTTTTGGTAGCGGAGCGCTTTAAGCGTATGCGTAACGCCGGTCTGTTTAATAATATTTATTTTTGGCGAACTACGGCCGGCAAGGAAATTGACTATCTTGAAGAGAATAACGGAGTTTTGTCCGGCTATGAGTTTAAGTGGAATCGGGCTAACTTTTCTGCTCCTAAAGAATTTTTATCTAATTATAAAGGAAGTTTTGTTAAATTAATTAATCGGGAAAATTATTTAGACTTCATTGTTTAGTAAAACTACCACGTTACGCTACTATTGCGTAAACTATTGACAATAATTTATAAAAGTGATATAGTTCAGTTATCGTACTTTGAAAAAGAAGGTTTAAAAGTTTGTAAGGATTGATCAATTCTGGCCAGGCCTTATAAACTTTTAAACCAAACAAAATAATGAAAACAAAAAAAAGAGTTCTTTTTTTAAAAAGGTTTTTTTTGAGCTTGTTGGTTGTTTTGGGGACGTTAAGCATCGCTTATTTAGGCTTTGCTTTTATCGCTTTTGCCGCCCTGCTTGATAACGGCGGTACTGGTGACATC
>MWDX01000009.1 GCA_002070735.1 Parcubacteria group bacterium ADurb.Bin115 | reverse complement strand
TCCTGTTGAAGCCCTTAGTCCTTCTGTGCTATAATTTAAGCAAATTAATTACAATCATATGCTTAAAAATTTCAAGTATCTTTTGGGTTTACTGACCTTCTCTTTACTTTTGCCCTTGGCTGCGGGAGCAGAAACACAAGTGAGCGGTGGCAGTATCACCAATCCGGTCTGGACTCCGGAAAATAGTCCTTATATTATTTCCGGCACTCTCGAAGTGGCTCCTGGAGCGTTATTGAAGATTATGCCCGGAGCGGAGCTTCGTTTCAATGCCGGGGCCAAACTATTGATTAACGGGGAATTGCAGATTTTGGGAACAGCCGCTGATCCGGTGATGATGACTTTAAACACCGCTTCTTCCACTTCTGGCCTCTGGGGCGGTCTTGAGTTTGGTCCTAATGCCGTCGATGCGGTGGTGGTTAACGGCGTCTATAAGCAGGGAAGTATTGTGCAGGGAGCGATTATCAAGTTCAGCGAAGGGATTAAGTTAAATGACGCCAGTCCCTATATTGCCAATAATCAATTCAGTAATAATAGTGTCGGCGTTAATGTTTACGGCACGGCCGGTTCTGCCGGCGGCTTGGTGCTGGACAAGGTCAGTGCCGGCAGTAATGCCGCTAAGATTAAACCGCTTTATATTGTTAATAATACTTTCAGTGATAATGCTACCGGTATTATTGTTAATCGTAATAATGGCCGGGATTATGTGGTAACTCCGGTCGGCTATTCTTATATCGGCGACAAGGTCATAACCTCTTATATCAAAGGCAATACCATTACCGGCAGTTCTGTCGGCATTCAGATTACCACTGGTGACAATAATGTCATTGCTGGTAATGTCATTCGCTACAATACCGGCGCCGCGGTGACCATGGCTGCCGCCAGCCGGGGCAATGTTCTCCAGGGTAATGATTTGAATAATAATTTATTGGGGGCGGTGATTTCTTCGGCCGATACTTATATCGCCCAGAATAATATTAAAAATAATACTAATACCGGTTTGATAATTGGCGCCAAGCCTTTATTTCTCTCTTATAATAATTTCTTCAACAACAAGCAATATCATTTGAATAACAGCGTTTATATGCTGGCCGCCGAGAATAATTACTGGGGCAGCACCGAGCCAACGGAAATTGCCGCCTCAATGCTGACGGTAAATGCCAGCAGTACTTACCCGGTTGATTACGACCCTTTCTTAAAGGAAGAATTTTCAATTAGAAGTTTATTGCCGCCTTTTATGGAAGCGGTTGAGCGCAGTACTACGGCCGCGGCCGTTTATTTTTCCGGTTTGAAACCGGCGGGGACGGACGTTTATATTAACGACAAATTGCTGGATGTTAGCCGTGATGAAAATAGTTGGATGTTCAAAGCCGATTTGAAATTGGGGGAAAACAATTTTTCCATCTACTATCAGGACGCTAACGGCAATAAAAGTAGTCGCCAAAATATCAGTATCCAGCGCTATGAAACCTTGGCCGCACCGACCGTTGATGCTTATGAGAAGACGACTACTTTAGCGAAGATTACTTTGACGGGCACGAAGCCGGCCGGTAGCAGCCTTTTCCTTGACGGTCAAGAAATCAAGCCGGCCTCAGACGATACTACCTGGACCTATAATTTTGATGTGAGCATGGGCAATAATACTTGGTCTTTAACCGCCTACGATGCTAAAAGCAAGCAGACAAGTTTGGCCACGCTTATCACCATTAATAGAACCAAAGACACTGTGGCCGAAACAATTGCCGCCGAGAAAGCGGCCGTCAAGACCGTTGATGCGAAATTGTCCGCTAAATTAGCCGGCCGCCTATTGCTGCAGGTAGAGAAGGGCGGGGTAATCTGGTATGTGAATCCAAGCGACCATAAACGTTATCTTGTCACCCCTGATAATGCCTTGAGTCTCTTTAGAAGTTTATCTCTAGGCATTACCGAAGCTAATTTGGAAAAGATTCCGACGCCAAACAGCCAGCAGAAAGGGGAGGCGGCGTTAAGGAAGAGATTAGCCGGTAAATTGCTATTGAGAGTGGAAAAAGCCGGCGCTATTTCTTATGTTGATTATCAGGGCTATCGCCATGACGTGACGAGAGAAAATTTGATGGATCTTTTCCGTTCCTTGTCTTTGGGAATCTCTAATGAGAATATCTATAAGATTGCGGTCGGTGAAACAAAATAGGTATTATTTAGAATTGATTGTTATTAAAACCCGTCTTTAAAAGGCGGGTTTTGATAATACTTGACAAATATTCCCGATAGGGTATAATATGTTTATAATTTAACAAATACTAATATTACTCATGTATTTAGCTTTTTTCTGCAGAGACCAAGATCACGAATCTTCTCCTGTAAAACAATTTCTATTATCTCGGTATGGCCGAGACTTAGGGTTACGCCTCGCAGAAAAACAGAAGGTTTTTTCCGCTTTTTCATTCGCTTTAAGTCGCCGAGGTCAACCCGGCGGCCAGTATCTTAAAAAGTTGGGCCGAGGCTATGACGCCATAGAAATTAGAGTCAAAAGAGGCCTGGATTTAATCCGTTTTCCATATTTTACCGATATCTTAAATAACAGGCTTGTATTATTGTCCGGGTTTTATAAGCGTGACGGCTACAAAGAAGGAGGAAAAATTGATAGAGAAACAAGAAGAAAATTAGACGAAGCGCAACTATATTATGAAGAATATAATGGAGATAATTGTAAATATTATATTGATAGAGAAATTAATGAATATATAAATTAATTCTATGAAAAAAAAATCAATTAAAACGAAGGAATTTAAGGAAGAAATACAATTAGGGTTGTTTTTTATGGGAATCGGCGACGCTATATATAAAGCGCGCAAGAAGATGAATTTACGTCAAGATGAATTAGCCCAAAAGACGTCTACGACCCAGAGAATCATTTCCCAAATTGAAAACGCGGATAATTATAATATGGGGGCAAAAATGTTGTTTAAGCTGTTTAAATTTCTAAAAATTCAGATGATAATCGACGGTTATGATGTCATTACCGGTCAAGAGATTCAAGTCGGGAATAGGCAGATATTGGATAAAGATGTTTCTTTGTCTAATAATACCGCTTTTACGGTTAAGGTTGAAGATTTATCCAGTGATAATTTATGTAGATGTTTATAATATCTGGTAGATATAAATAATTATTCTAAAATAATAATATTATTATGCAAAATGTTTGGTCTGTTGTGTGTAAAAATTCAATAATTGACGGTGAAACTAACTCTTTAAGCTTACTGGAAACATTAGATGAAATTACAATTAATTATAGGGAAGGGATAGATTCGCATAATGTTAAATTATTGCCGGTATCATTTCATATTGTTACCCTTTGGTTCGACGAAAATGTTAAAAAAGATCGCAAATTTATCTTATCGATTGATATAATTGATCCTAAAGGTAAGGTTTTAAACACTTTTAATCAGGATTGTGTTATACCAACGGGCAGCGTGAGACTTCGCGCCACTTCAAAAATTAACGGCTTTAGTTTTACCGATGAAGGAAAGTATTTGGTGGTTGTGAAATATAAGCAGACGGGAAAATTTATTCAGGTTGCCGAAATTCCGGTAAGTATTCATTTTAAGAAAGAAGCCTAGCTTAGTTAGCAGCCGATAAGTTAAAGGGTTTTGATATAAAAATGTCATCCGTTATAATAATTGGCGTTTTAAAAAATGCCGCTTGATATCTCGGCGGCTTTTTTATTTGCAAAAACGGTCTTTTTACTTATCCACAGCCAAGCTCTTGCCTTTCGGTTTAGTTTCGGGTATAATGATAATATCAATAAATAAGGCAGTAAATATGAGTATTTTAACGAAAAAACAAAAAGAAGTCTTTGACTTTATTTCCGAATACGAAAGCGAGAAGGGTTATGCGCCGGCGCTCAATGAGATTAAAGAAGCCATCGGCGTTGCCGCTGTTTCTACCGTTCATGAACATGTTTCTAATTTAATTAAGAAGGGAGTTTTAAAAAGAGTGAAGGGCGCGGCGAGGAGTTTAGAGCTGGCAAAGGTGAAATTTGGCGCCAGTCTGTCCGTGCCTTTAGTCGGCGTGATTGCCTGTGGTGAACCGATTGAAGCGATTGAGGTGCCAGATGCCGTGGTTCAGATTCCCGCGGACGGACGTTTCCAGGCCGGAGAATTATATGCTTTAAGAGCGAAAGGCGATTCCATGATTGGGGACGGCATCTTCAGCGGCGATTTCCTGATTATCAAGAAACAGTCTTGGGCCAATAACGGCGAGACGGTGGTGGCAATTATTGATGATAACGAAGCGACTTTAAAAAGATTTTATAAAGAGAAGGATAAAATTAGACTACAGCCGGCCAATACCGATTATGAACCGATTTATCGTCGTCAGGTGGATATAAGAGGTATTGTCGTCAAAGTTATCCGCGATCTTGTCCCCGCTTAATTAATTAACTTATTTATTTTTATTAATTTTAAACATATGATGACTTCAATCTTCTCCACTCAAAAAAAGCTGATAAACATTGTCAGCAAAGATTCACCCCGTGATCGCCGCTTGCTGCGCTCCAAGTACAATAAGCTGATGCAGTCCCGGCAGGTCCTAATTTGGGCGAGATAAGCCCTTCTTCTAAAATCCGTCCTCGTGGCGGGTTTTTATTTATACTTTAAGCTGGCTTCGGGTGATTTATGCTAGAATGTAAGAGGTAGGAGTGAAATGTTTTTAATTTATTAAAATTAGCTTAATAAATTTATGTCCAAAGAATCTAAAAATAAAGCGCTTGCCATTTTTGCAGGCAAGCAAATCCGCCGCCACTGGGATGAAGAAAAAGAGCTGTGGTATTTTGCGGTGGTTGATGTAATCGCCTCGCTAACAAACAGTGATAATCCACAGGTTTATTGGCGTGTTCTTAAAAAACGTCTTACTGATGAAGGCGCAAACGAAACCGTTACAAAATGTAACGCTTTGAAAATGTTGGCGCCTGATGGCAAAATGCGACTTACAGATGCCGCTGACACAGAAACCTTGCTTCGCCTTATTCAATCCATCCCCTCTCCTAAGACAGAGCCCTTTAAGCTTTGGTTGGCTCGCGTCGGTTATGAGAGGTTGGAAGAAACATCCGATCCGGAATTGGCCATTAATCGTGCCCTTAAAACTTATTTCCGGAAAGGCTATAGTTTGGAATGGATAAATCAAAGACTTAAAAGTATAGAGATTCGCAAAGCTTTGACTGACGAGTGGGAAAAGCGAGGCGTTAAAGAAGGTTTGGAGTTTGCTATTTTAACCGATGAAATTACTAAGGCTTGGGCAGAAATGTCCACCAAAGAATATAAGAAACTGAAAAATTTAAAGAAGGAAAATTTGCGCGATAATATGACTAATCTAGAATTAGTTTTAAATATGCTAGCGGAGACTGCTACCACCGAAATATCTCAAGCAGTTGAACCGAAGGATTTTGAAGAAAATAAGACAGTAGCCCAAGAGGGTGGCGGTGTGGCCGGTAATGCTAGGCGTGAAATTGAGTCAAAGACCGGCAAGAAGGTAATTAGTCGCAAAAATGCTAAAATACTATCGAATAATAAGAAATTAAAGTAATTAATATAATATTTAATATTAATTAAGTAAAGTTTGTGAAATAGTATTTTAATAAATAAAACTTTAGGGGTAAAAGGGGGGTAAAATAACAGCTATTATTATATATCATACAAATATTTGTAGATTATTGACATATATATTTATTTTTACTATCATTTGAGTGGAATCAATTAAAATATATTAAATGTATGATCCATTCATTTTCGTGTAAAAATTTTTATTCATTTAAAAATTTAACGACGGTAGATTTTAAGGTTAATGAGAAGGCTCCAAATAATGATGCTTATTTTAAAGCTGATTCTGGATGGCGCCTCTCTAAGATCGAAACGGTTATTGGTCCGAACGCTTCAGGAAAAACTAATTTATTAAAGGTTTTGCCTTTTTTAAAATGGTTAATTGTCAATTCTTTTAATACTTCTCCGGACGCCCCTTTGCCGATTAAGCCTTTCTTATTTGGAGCGAACAAGAATAAGCCGGTAGAGTTATCGGTTGATTTTGAAATTAATGGCCATATTTTTGTTTATACCTTCGTCTTAGATGAGAGTAAAATTATTTTAGAAGAGTTAAAAATAAAAAATAAGAGCATTGAGAAAGTGACTGCCAAGAAAGTTTTTTCTCGTCGTTGGCATGAAGAAATAAAGGCCTATGAGTTAGATGACAAGAAATTCAATTTACCCAAGGGGATTAAAGATTCTTTGCGTTTAAACGCCAGTGTTATTAGTGTCGCTGCTCGCTTTAATCATAAAAATAGCCTAGAAGTCTTTAATTTTTGGAAAAAGGTAGAAACTAATGTCGTTGAGGCTGGTTGGGTTGGAGATCGATTGTTGCCGAATTCCGGGCAGCAATTAGTAGAGGCCTTGGATTTTTTTAGTGAGAAAGAAAATATTCATATTAAAAATGAGGCAGAGAAGTTGTTATCACAATTTGATCTTGGGCTTGATTCGTTAGAGATTGTTAAAGAAAAAAAGGATAATAGTTTAAACATCAAAGTAAGGATGGCCCATACTTTCGGTGGAGACAAGGAATATCTTCCTATGCAATATGAGTCATCTGGCACTAAACAGCTTTTGGTATTACTGCAGACTATTTTATTAGTTTTAGCTAATGGCGGGGTAGCGATATTGGATGAATTTGATGTTAATTTACATCCAGAGATAGTCTCGGCTTTATTTGATTTATTTTTACAAGTTGAAACAAACCCCAAGAATGCCCAGTTGTTATTTAGTAGCCATAGTCATTTAATTTTGAGCAAATTAGATAAATACCAGATTATTTTGACTGAAAAAAATAAAAAAGGAGAAAGTGAGGCTTGGCGTTTGGACGAAGTGACTGGAGTAAGGGCGGATGATAATTATTATGCTAAATATATGGCTGGGGCTTATGGCGCTTTTCCTCGACTCTAATTTATGTCTAGAACCAATCCCTACAAGAGAAAACAACGTCAAGCAAATAGAACTTTGTTAATCTTTGGTGAAGGGATGAATGAGGAAATGTTTTTAAAGCATTTACATAAATTATATTGTCTTGATACGAATGTTGCCGTTCGTATCAAGAAGGGAAAAGGCGGTGACTCAGTTAGTATTGTTCTTGATGCTGATCGTGTGCCGGGTGGGTTCGATCGAAGAATAGTCCTTCTAGATAATGATAAAGCGAAGAGTGAAATAGAGCGGGCAAGAAAAACGGCTAGAGACAGGGGAATTGAGTTAATAGAAAATACGCCTTGTCTGGAGTATCTTTTTTTATCTATTTTAGACTCTGCAAAAGATATAAATTCGGCGGAATGTAAAAAAATATTTGAAGCAAAATATATAAATAAGAAGAAAAGAAGAGAGCTTTGTGAATATAATAAAATTTTTCCGAAAGAATTATTGAATAAAAAAAGGAAAACAGTCAAAACACTTGATTATATTATTAAGATAATGGAGGGCAAGTAATTTGGAGAAGGGTAATATTAATGTGGGTTTAAGTTTATTAAACAGATTTTCCTCCGCTTTAAATTTTAGTGCCGATAATTGGTAAAAATATTTAATTTTAATTTACCTGGTTTTAAATTTAATCCCTCGGCTCAGGTTAGTGGGTGGATACACATTATTAAGCGAAGCAAGAGGTTAAACCGGAATACTAGTTTTAGCTTTTCTAAATAATAAACATCAATAATCATATGCAACATCATTGGTCTGTTTTGTGTCAAAGCTCAGTTATTGATATCGATAGCAAGCTGCTTAGTTTGTATGATTGCTTGGAGAAAATTAATGTCAATACCCCCTTAAAGCCGGGCATGCCCATTAATTTACCCATATCCTTTGAGGTGGTGAGCTTTTTAAGCGATACCCAGGCAAAGGGCAAGCGCAAATTAGAATTAAAAGCTGAATTGCTTGATCCTAAAGGTCAGAAGATAAATCAATTCGGAGGCGAATTATTTTTTAAGGATGGCTCTCGGCGTTTGCGCAGCCGTTTAAAAATCCAAGGTCTAACTCTAAATGACCCTGGGCTCTATTGGCTACGCCTCCATTTTCAAGGTAGGGACGGTCTTGATTTTGTGGCCGATTGTGATTTACCCCTGGAAGTCAATATTAGTTACAAGATTCTTTAAATTATCCGTTTAGCTCCCATTAAAACCCACAATCAGGCTTTATTTGACGCAGATGGACGGCAATGAGTCAAACAACTGTAGCTAAAAAATTGACAGGATCAGAGTAATGTCGCCCGGAGGGAAAGGTGCCTAAAATTTTAGCATTAAATGATTGGCTAAAGTCGCTTTGGTCCTAGGGGCTAAATTGAGTATTAAACTGTCTTAAATGTTAAGGTCTTTTTCCTAGGGCAACCATTAACAGAATATAATTAAAATGATATAATAACTTTGTAAAAATAGAACCTTAAAATCATTGGCCGCAGTAGAAAGGGGTGTAATATTATACTTTTTTCTACTGTGGCCAAATCAACAACTGATTAGCCCACCAGTAATAATCCCAAATATAACCATGGACAAACAACACTTACACTTAATTGACTGTAACTCTACCCCTTTTATTCCTGAGGGGTGGTCGCTTGAAGAACACCGGAGGAATGGATTTTTTAAGTTCGACCCGGCCAAAATTTCCCTCTATCGATCCAGAAAGCAGAAAAATGGAAGGATCAGTGGACGCGATTTACGTAAAGAATTAGCAGATAAATCGACAATGAATGCTAACGTGCTCGACTACTTGTTAGCATACCCCGAAATTATTCCAATAAAATGGAAAGATAAATATGTTTTTTTCTGGGGTACGATTTATCGCGACTCTGCTGGCAATCTTTGCGTTCGTTACCTCCGCTGGAGTGGTTTCGATTGGCGCTGGCGCTATGCCTGGCTTAATCGCGTCTTCGATGCCACTGCTTCTGCCGCTCTTGCAAGTTGTTAGTTCTTTAGTCTTCTGACTTTGGTTTATAAACATCACGTTTATATAACCAAGGTCTTTTTTTAAATATTTTTTTTATGCTAAAATAGAAATATCCAAGGTGAATATGCAGTCGGTTACGGCTGGCCGTTACCTTGGTCAATCTTAGCAATTTTATTTTTAAATTTAAGCTTTATGTCGGCTAAAAGCTATCAACGTATCCTTCAATTTGGCGTTTTCGCCTCTTTAGGAGTAATCTTTCTTTTGTTTGGGAACCTTCTTTTTCCCTATATATCTTCCAAACAATTAGTTTTTAACATCTTAATGGAGTTGTTATTGCCTTTTTGGCTGGTATTAATCTGGAAATTTCCCGAGTTCCGTCCCCAAAAATCTTGGATTACCTGGGGCCTCATTGCTTATTTAGCCGCTATCCTCTTATCTTCCTTTACCGGCGTTGATTTCAATCTCAGCTTCTGGGGCGACGTGGAGCGTTTGCTCGGTGTTTTTCATGTTTTTCATTTCTTCCTTTTGTATCTTTATTTGATTACCGCCTTCCGTCGGCGCGAGGATTGGTACTGGCTGTTAAGCGCTTCTGTTTTAGTGGCAGCGGTTGAGGCGATTATCATTATTCGCGGCGAGGCTATTGGCACCATTGGTAATACCGCTTACGTTAGCGGCTACATGCTTTTTAATCTTTATTTTGCCGTCATTTTGCTTCTGCGGACCGCTGGGAAATGGCAATGGCCTTTTTATGTGGCCATTGTTTTGATGTTAATGGCTTTTTTCAAAGCCGATACTTCCGGCGCTATTATTGGCTTGGCGGGAAGCTTGGCCTTACTCTTGTTTCTTTTTGGTCTTTTGGCCACAAAAAAGAGAGTGAGACGTTGGTCTTGGTTGATTTTAGTGGTGGTTATCGTCGGGGTGGTGGCTCTATTTTCCCAATATCAACAGCCCTGGTTTCAGGCCAATCCCATTCTCCATGATTTAAGCTTTAACAAAAACACTTTTCAAACCAGACGTTTATCTTGGGAAGGGGCGATCCGTGATTTTCCTCTCCATCCTTGGTTAGGGACCGGCTTTGGTAATTACGCCATTATTTTTGATCGCCAGTTTGACCCCAGTTTCTTTAATTATGCTTTAACCGAAACCTATTTTGATCGGGCACATAATAATTTAATTGATATTGCTTCGACTGCCGGTTTAGTTGGTTTGTTGGCCTATCTTTCCATTTTTGTCGCCGCCGCTTGGGATTGGTATCGCACTTTAAGGCAACGGGGGGGCCGAATTCTCCCCGGTAAAGACGGCGTCCCCGTTCGGGAATTATTGGTAATCGCCGCTCTTTTGTCTGCTTATTTCATCCAAAATCTTGCTATTTTTGATTCTTTGGCTACTTACATGGGATTGATGATTACTTTGGCTTATTTGGTTTTTTCTGTTCAAGAAAAAAAAGAGGAGGAAGAGGCGGTCACTGCTTTTCGGTTGAACGCTACTCAAGAAGCAATCGTTTTAATTCTAAGTTTTATATTGGTGGCGACCTCTATCTTTTGCTTTAGTGTTAGACCTTGGCAGATGCTGCACCGGGTCATTGTCGGTTATTCTCATATCGCTCAAGACCAAGTCAGTTCCGGTTTTTTAGCCTATCGCCAAGCTTTTGCTCTGGGCACTCCCTTGGACCGCGACGGCCGGTCGACTTTGATAAACATTGTCATTAACAATCCGACGATTTTTACCAAACTTCCGGACGAACAGGTGCAACCGGCTTTGGAATTTGTCGCTTCTTTGGCGGAAAAGAATTTAGAATATAATCCCGATGACAGCTTGGCGCAGATGCAGGCGGCCCAGCTTTACGATATTATTTCCCGTTATTATTCTAATGAGCCGGCGATGTTTAAGAATTACTCCGATAAGGCCTTGGCGGCCGTCGAACATTCTTTAGCGTCCAGTCCTCGCCGTATTCCTATTTATTTTATTTGGGCGCAAGTCCAGGCTAATCGTGGCGATTGGCCAGCGGTGGAGAAAGCTTTGAAAATGGCTGAGTCTTTAAATCCTAATTATATTGAAACCGCCTGTCAGTTGGGTAATTATTACTTTTTAGAGGAAGCTGATATTTATCAGGCATATGTTGACCGTTGTCTTGATAAAGGGGGCAAAAGTTTAATGCCGAATGTTTTAGAGAAGGCGGTAGAAAATTATCTTGCCAAGCAAGATAATGTTCGCCTATTATCCGCTTATCGCCTCTTGGCCCAAAAAGGCAGCCAGGATCCTCTTCTCTATGTTAATCTGGCGAAAGCGGAGTTAGCTGCCGGTAATGTGCAAGCGGCTTTGCAGGCGGCTATTCAGGCCGCGAATATTGATTCTTCTTTACGACCGGCGGTCCAAACCTTCCTTAAAGAAATTTCCGGCAATGCCAGCGGTACGTCGGTTTGGCAAGAATAATTTTGAAGTTTAATTCATTAAGAAAAAACGTCCTTTTACGGGCGTTTTTTGTTTTTTCTTCTTAAGCCTTTCCTTAGGTTTTTTTTCAAGAGATTTCAGCCCCCTTTTGCTATGCTATCAGTCGGCGCCATTAATGCCGGTAATCCTTTCCGCTCCTGATTAACGCGCCCAGTCGGGGGCGGAAAGGTCGGCACCTATTTTATGTTAATGCCTCTAGAGTTTAAAAAGAAAAAAGACAATAAAACCTTAGCGTTTATTAAACGTTATTGGCCGTATTTAAGTTTAGCCTTGTTTTTGCTGGTTTTATTCCTACTCTTATCACCCTACCTTTTTCGTAACTGGACCGAATATCCGGAAGCTTTACGCGCTGAAATCGCTTGGCGTAATTTTCAGGCGAGTTTTCAGACTGCTTGTCGAGAAGGCTGCCTGGCTCAGCGTCAAAGCTACGCTTCGATTTGGCGTCCCTATTATCAAAAGAATCCGGCTTTGGCTCTTGATCATTTTTCCGCGGTGTTTGCCGATGGTCCGGAAGAATTACAGGCAGCCCTTATTAAGATTATGGCGGCTGACAGCCAAGATGGCTCTTTGCCGCCGCTACTAGCGAGCGTGATTGCCGATAGCAAAGCCAGCGCGGAAAATAAACGATTAATTGTTACTTTCTTTCCTGACGCTTTTCAGGATGAGGCTTGGCAAGAACAGTTGCGGGCAATGATCGCTGATGAATCTTTGTCTTTAAGCGAGCGTATTTATGCGGTTGAGCTTCTGGCTTCTTTTCCCAATACGGCTAATTTTAAGGCTTTAACGGCCTTAATTTTGAAGGATACGGATGAAGATTTATTATTCGCTGCCATTCGTTCTTTGTCTAATTGGCCGGAAGCGGAGTTTTCTTGGTCAGAAGGGGAAATTGAAGTTTTAGGTGATTTAATTAAACGGTCGCCAAAGGGTCAAGCGCGGTGGCGGCGCCTCTGGATTGTGAATTCTTTGACTAAAAAATATCCCGACAAGACGCGCACCCTTTTATCTTCTTTGGCTAGTGATGAGTCTTTGGATGCAATCAGCCGCGGTTTGGCGGCAGAGGCGCTCTTGTCTGATTTTAATATAAATATAAAGACACCGGTCCCAGCGGCGCAAGACTGGCAGGAATTTTATGAAACTTTATAGTTTTAAATCTTATATTCTCCTCTCTTTTATCTGGTTTTTTTGCCTGCCTGTGTCCGCTTGGGCGCTTGAACCGGGAACGCTTTTATTTCGCACTTCCAGCCAAGGCAAAATGTATGGCTACAGTAGCCAGGATTTGTTGTTGGAAAAATTCGGAGTCATTAGCCACATTTATCCCGGTCATGCCGCCATTTACGTCGGTCAGGAAGAGGGCGTTGATTATGTGGTCGAAGTTTTAGGTACCGGGATTGTCAAGACGCCGGCTAAGTATTTTATCAATGAAACTGAAGGCGAAGAATTGGTGGCGGCCAAACTGCCGATTGCCTCTACGCCCTGGCAAAGAGCGCGGGCGGTGGCGTTGGCTAAATACTTGGCGAGCGCCGATTTAGCTTATGATTTTGATTTTTCTTCTCAGAAAGGGCCTTGGAGCGGTGATTGGACTTGCGTTGGCTTGACGGAAAAAGTCTATGAAAGCGCCAACGCCAATAATCCCGAGCGTTTGGGCGCTTTGGAATATGACCCTCGCTATTATGCCGTTGATATCACGCCCGACGGTTATGATCATGATAGTTTATATAACGATAAGGGCGATTGTTTTTCCACGCGTCGAGAATTTTCTAAAATTGCCAGGCGTAAAAGCATAATTTTGCCCGCTCCGGAAATTATCGGCTATAGTGCGGGGAAAGAATATGGAGGCGAGCGTTATATTTTTTTACCATATACTCAAGCTTCCCAAGCCAGCTTGAAAGATGTGCCGGTTGATATCCAGTTAAGCAGCCGTTTTCCCGATGAGGCGGTCAGGGGCAAGGTTAACAATTTGGGCGTGGTTTTAAAGTGGAGTTTAATTAATAACCCGGTGTCGAGTATTAAAAAAATAGCGACGGCAGTTGGTAATGGTCTCAATTCTTTATTAAATGGTAAAGAAGAGTCTAGCGTTTTAGTTTGGGAGGAGAATTCCGGCGCTCAGACAACCGCGTCAAAGTCTAAATTAGCCGCTGCTCCTTTGGCGGTTGAAAAAAATCCGGCGATTACTTCCACCAATCCTCATTATCCAGACAATTCTTCTTTAAATTCTCCGGCTTCTAAGGAAAAAAAGATAGAAGTAGCTGATAATCCAGACAAACCTGATATTAATTTAAGCCCGGATG
>MWDX01000008.1 GCA_002070735.1 Parcubacteria group bacterium ADurb.Bin115 | reverse complement strand
CTAGTACTATGCCAGGGTTTTCGCCCAAAATTCCAGAGGTTTCTGGAGTTTTAGAGGTGAAGAAATTTCCCTTAACTCTAATTGACTCAACCCAAAAGTCAATTTTAGTTTTTGAGGGAGACTTCTACGGCGCTGCCTTGGCGCCAAATGAACGAACTGAGCCGATTATTACCGGTCCTGGCATCATTTCAATGAAAATTCTGTATGATGCCGATCCCCCGGCATCTAGTACCGGTAAGAATCTCTGGCAATCCCCTGTTCAGGGTATCGTTACCCAGGGGCAGGAATATTTTGTTTTAAGAGAGAGTCACCTTCGTAATTTACAGCGGGATGTGGCCAAGGTTGTGTTTTTCAACCCGACACCATATTCTATGGTGCCTGATGGTTTAGACATTGATCCTATTCCGCCGAACCGAAGAAGTAAGGCGGTAAGGTTGAACCAGGGTTTTAATAACTTCAGCTTCGTTTATATTAACGAAGCGGGAGTTAAGGTGAGGGCCGTATTCGAACTAGTCGTAACTAAGGGAACCCCAGTGGTTCGTTTAAACCTTAACCCTCTCGGCAATGCCTACGGGGTTACAGGCAATTAAAATATTTGTTTTGTACATTTATTCCGGCTTTCTTCTTAGAGAGCCGGTTTTTTTATTGATTTATGCCCAATTTTTAGGCTTAAATTGACCTGAGGCTTTGGCTCTGATATAATAAAAATAAGCTGAGAGGGCCTATTTTTATTGTATTTATCAATAAATTATTTTTATTTTAGCCTCTAAAATTGTTCGCGATTCTTATTTTTAAGCACTATTTATATGATTCTTACTTGGCTCGGACATTCTTGTTTTAAACTGCAAGACAAAATCGGTTCTGGCGGCGTCACCGTGGTTACCGATCCTTTCGGTAAACAGTTTGGCTTAAAATTACCTAACTGTGAAGCCGATATCGTGACTATTTCCCATAATCATGAAGACCATAATAACGTGGCCGCTTTGCGCGGTAATCCTTTTGTGATTAATTGCGCTGGCGAATATGACATTAAGAATGTCTTGATTGAGGGCATTGATTCTTTTCATGACGACGTTCAGGGTGCGGAGCGCGGCAATAATTTAATTTTTCGTTTGGAAATTGATGATATTTCTGTGGTCCATCTGGGCGATTTAGGCCAGCCTTTAGATAGCGGACAGTTAGAGAAACTTGCCGGAACGGATATTTTGTTGATTCCGGTGGGTGGTAAATATACTTTAGACGCGAAGAAAGCGGTGGAAGTGATTGCCCAGATTGAACCGCGGATTATTGTGCCGATGCATTATCAAACCGATGAATTAAAGATAGAGGGTTTGGACGGGGTTGATAAATTTATCAAAGAAATCGGGTTATCTCCTTCTTATGAAGAAAAATTAAAAATCAGCAAGAAAGATTTGCCGGTGGAAGACATGGAGCTTGTGATACTAAAATATTAATTCCAAATTTTTATAATTCTTAATTATTAATTCCTATGATTACTCATCCTAAGAAAGAAAGAACTTTGGTTATTCTGAAACCGGATGCCATCCAGCGCGGTTTAATTGGTGAATCTATTAAGCGTTTTGAAGCCGCCGGCTTGAAACTTGTAGCTTTGAAGCTGATAATGGCACAAGAAGAAGTTTTGTGGAAGCATTATAATAAAGACGATGCTTGGTTCCAGAAAAAAGGCGAATTGACCGTTAAGAATCGCCAAGATTTAGGTATGCCGATAGAGAAAGAGCCGATTGAATATGGCAAAGATATTATTCGCGCTCTGGTAAAATTTATGAGCTGCGGGCCAATTGCGCCGATGATTTGGGAGGGCAATCAGGCGGTGGCGGTTGTCAAAAAAATCGTCGGCGGTACTGAGCCGACCACTTCCGATGTCGGCACCATTCGTGGCGACCTGACTCTTGATTCCTATGAGCTTTCCAATCGTGATGAAAGGGCGGTGCGTAATTTAGTGCATTGCTCCGATGAAGTGTCTGAGGCAGTGAGAGAAATTAACCTTTGGTTTAAACCGGAAGAAATTTTAGAATATCACCTAATTGCCGAACAGATTTTATATGATGTTAATTTAGACGGCATTAAGGAATAATTAAATATATGTCTAAGCAGGAAAAAAATAATCAAGTGGCCGAGGAAAAAAAGAAGCGTTTTTTCTTAAAGGTGGGCGTCTGGGTTTTTTCCGTGCTTATTCTTAGTTTTTGGCTCTTTACTTTGGTTCATTCTTTTAATAATACTACTATTAGTGTGGGGCAGACTATTGATGCTGACACCGCCGCTTGGCAAGCTGACCTTAACCAAACTATTGATATTATTAGAAATGAGATGGTAGATAAAACCTCGGTAGCTTCTAATACGCCCGCAGTCAGTCAGGATTTTTTAGAGAAAATGAATGCTAATTTAGAAGAGCAGGTAGCTGCTTCAGAAACTGCGCCGATAGTGGAAGAAAATATTACAGACAAATCAAGGGCTACTATCACCCCGGAAGAGCTTATCTCCGGTCTGCAAAAGCGTCTTCCGGAATTAGCTTCATCTTCTTGCCCGGAATTTATCGATTGTATGCCCAGTATTGGCGAGGCTAAACCTTGCGTGATTCCGCCGGGCTGTGAAAATATTACGCAAATTGCATATTGATATGAAAAAAGAAAACAAAGATGTAAAAATTGGAAAAGAGGAAAGTAATAACAATACCATTTTACCTAACGGACGGCGCCAGACCGATTTCGGTTTAATCCAGGACCAACCTTTGGTTGAGGAAATGAGCCGCTCTTATCTCGAGTACGCGATGAGTGTTATTGTCTCTCGAGCTTTGCCAGACGTACGCGACGGTTTGAAGCCGGTCCATCGCCGCATTTTGTATGCGATGTGGAATATCGGTTTAAGGGCAAATGGAAAATTTAGAAAATCAGCCACAGTAGTCGGTG
The DNA here is from genome assembly GCA_002070735.1 of Parcubacteria group bacterium ADurb.Bin115. Classification (GTDB taxonomy): domain Bacteria; phylum Patescibacteriota; class Patescibacteriia; order Patescibacteriales; family UBA12465. Next base: position 55,730 of record MWDX01000008.1, on the reverse strand, counting down.
AAGTTTTGGGTAAATATCATCCCCATGGCGACAGCGCTGTTTATGAATCAATGGTGCGCCTGGCTCAGGATTTTGCAATGCGCTATCCTTTGGTCAGGGGGCAAGGAAATTTCGGTTCCATGGACGGCGATAGCGCCGCCGCTATGCGTTACACCGAAGCTAAATTGGCCGGCATTGCCGAGGAAATGTTGTTTGATATTGATAAAGATACAGTTGACTTTATTCCTAATTATGACGGTTCTCAAAAAGAGCCGCGTGTGCTGCCGGCGAAATTACCCGCTCTTTTATTAAACGGTACGATGGGTATTGCCGTTGGCATGTCCACTAATATTCCGCCGCACAATCTTGGCGAATTAACGCAGGCGATTTGTCATTTGCTTGATAACCCCGAAGCGAGTATTGAGGACTTGATGCAATTTATCAAAGGTCCTGATTTTCCTACCGGCGGTATTATTTATAATCAAAAAGATATTTTGGCGGCTTACGCCACCGGTAAAGGCAGTATTGTTATCCGCGGCAAAGCGGAAATAGAAGAACAGAAAGGCGGCAGTTTTCAAATTGTAATTTCGGAAATACCTTATCAAGTTAATAAAGCTGATTTAGTGGAAAAGATTGCCGATTTAGTGAAAGAGAAAAAGCTTGACGGCATTAAGGCCTTGCGCGACGAATCGGATAAGGACGGCGTCCGTATTGTGGCGGAATTAAAGAAGGATGCCTATCCCAAGAAAATCCTGAATGCTCTGTACAAACACACTGCTTTGCAGACTAGTTTTCATGTGAACATGTTGGCTTTAGTTGACGGCATCCAGCCCAAAGTTTTAACTTTGAAGATGATTTTAGAAGAGTATATCAAACATCGGGAAGAAGTTGTGCGTCGTCGCACTCAATTTGAATTGAATAAAGCCAAAGACCGTTCGCACATTTTGGAAGGTTTACTGATAGCTTTAAAAAATATAGACGAGGTGATTAAGACGATTAAGGCATCTAAAGATAAAGAAGTGGCGAAAGCTAATTTGATTAAGAAGTTTAAATTATCTGAGCGTCAGGCTATTGCTATTTTGGAAATGAAACTGCAGAGTTTGGCCAATCTTGAACGTTTGAAGATTGAGCAGGAAGGAAAAGAAAAGCAGAAACTTATTAAAGAATTGGAAAGTATTTTGAAGTCCGTGGCGAAGATTCGGGGCATCATTAAAGAGGAGATTACGGCTGTGGCCGATAAATTTGATAATCCTCGCCGGACCGCTGTTGTGGTTCATGGCGTCAAGGAATTTAGTTTGGAAGATTTAGTGCCGAATGAAGAAACAATGGTTATGATGACGCGCGACGGCTATATCAAGCGTTTGGAGCCGGATACTTTTAAGGTACAGGCTCGTGGCGGCAAGGGTGTTATGGGTTTAACTACTAAGGAGGAAGATACGGTTGAATTTATGTTTACCACTTTTACTCACAGCGATATTTTATTCTTTACTACTCGCGGTCGGGCTTTCCAGTTGAAGGCGTATGAAATTCCTCAAGCTTCTCGGGTTGCCAAGGGTAATTCAATCGTTAATTTTTTACAGTTGACCAGCGGCGAACAAGTAACTTCCGTGCTGCCGCTTGATAAGATTTTCGGTAGTAAATATTTATTCTTTGCCACCGAGAAGGGGTTGGTAAAGAAAGTTGAATTATCCGCTTTTAATAATGTCCGTCGTAGCGGTCTGATTGCCATTAAAATTAAGGAAGATGATCGTTTGATTTGGGCAAAGCCGACTTCCGGCAGCGATCATATTCAGCTTATTACCGCTAAAGGGCAAGCAATTCGTTTTAAGGAAACTGACGTTCGTGATATGGGCCGTAATGCTACCGGTGTTTATGGAATCAGATTACATAAAGATGACGCTGTCGTCGGCATGGGAGTGGCTAAAACCGACAAAGACAAGAAGCGCCATTATCAGATTCTGATTATTATGGCTAAGGGTTATGGGAAGCGTACCGATTTATCCTTATATAAAGTTCAGAGACGCGGTGGTAGTGGTATTAAGACAGCGAAAGTGACTGATAAGACTGGTGATATTACCAATGCTTTCTTAGTTAATGCCGATGTGATGGAGAACCGTGATTTAATTATTATTTCCAATAATGGCCAAGTAATTAGAACTCCTTTTAAGACAGTAAGCACTCTTGGTCGTGATACCCAAGGGGTGCGTATTATGCGCTTTAAGGACGATGAGGATAGGGTATCGGGTGTTACTTGGATTTAATTACTGTTTACGTGGCAATACTCTTTTAATTTTAAGTAGAGAGAATTATCCCCTTAAAAAGCTGTCTTTATAAGACAGTTTTTTGTGAAAAACATAAAACTGGGCTATAATTATAAACATATGGATAACACTATCTTAATTTCAATTTTTGCTTTAATTTTAGCTGGATTAATCTTCGTAATTTTACTTTTATTGAAGAAAAAAACGCCAATTAACGATGCTCAGTCGCTGGCGCTGCTTGAGCGTTTGGCCCAGCAATCAGAAAAATTGTCGCAATTAGCCGCTCAGAACACAGAAATGCGCCAAGAATTAGATAAAAAGCTCAGTGAAACTCATCGCGCCAGTCAGGGACAATTTGAGCAGACAACCAGGGTAATCCAAAATATTACCGGGCAATCGGCTAAATTAATTGCCGATGTTACCGAAAAACTAGCCAAGTTGGATGAGACTAATAAACAAGTAATTAATTTTTCCTCACAGTTGCAAAATTTACAAGATATTTTGAAGAATCCGAAACAGCGGGGTGTCTTGGGCGAGTATTATTTAGAAGAAACTTTAAAGAATGTTTTGCCGCCGAATTCTTATGCGCTGCAATATCCTTTGGGAAAGAATGAGAAGACTGGCAAAGATTTAATTGTGGACGCGGTCGTCTTTGTCAAAGATAAGATGGTTCCTATTGATGCTAAGTTTTCTTTGGAAAATTACGAACGCCTGCTTAACACTAGTGACCCAGAAGCGCGCAAAAAAATTGAGGCGCAATTCAAGCAGGATTTAAAGAATCGTATTGATGAAACCGCTAAATATGTTTTACCTGAACGCGGCACTCTGGAATTTGCTTTTATGTTTATTCCTTCGGAAGCGATATATTATGATCTCTTAGTTAATTCCGTGGGCACGGTCAAGATTAATACTCGCGACTTAATTGAATACGCTTTCCGCGACAAAAAGGTTATTATTGTCTCCCCCACTTCTTTTTTGGCTTATTTACAAACAGTTTTGCAAGGCTTGAAGGCGATGCAGATTGAGGAGAAAGCGAAAGAGATAAAAGCTAATATTGAAAAGCTGGGTAAACATATGCTCAGCTATGATGAATTCCTACGCAAGCTTGGTGGCAGCCTGTCGACCACCGTCAACCATTATAATGACGCTTATCATGAGTTTAAAAAGATTGATAAGGATGTGATTAAAATTACTGGAGGAGAAAGCAATATTGAGCCTTTAAAGATTGAGCGCCCTAAATAAAATCTATGGCCGGCAAGTTTGAGGATTTAACAGAACTAGAAGAAGCGATTTTGAAGATTGTTGTGTTTTTTGACATGTTTTCTTATCCCTTAACCGCTTATGAAATTTGGCGTTATTTGAGTGTAGAGGCTAAGTTTGCTGAGACTGAAACAGCGGCTAAATTTTTACTGGCGCGTTCTTATTTGGGCGGAAGCCAAGGTTTTTACTATTTACCGGGGCAGGATACCCTGGTTACTGTGCGTAAACAACGTTACCATTATACTAATCGTAAGTTAAAAATAGCCCGTCGAGCCGTACGTTTATTTCGTTTATTACCGACCGTTGAATTTGTCGCTTTAAGTAATCTTATCGGTCGTCATAATTTGCGTGATGGCAGTGATATCGATCTTTTTATTATTTCCAAAGAAAATCGTATTTGGATTACACGTTTTTTTTGTGCCGGTTTGATGAAGCTGTTGCGCCAACGGCCGACGCCCCAAAAAAAACGCGATAAGATTTGTCTTAGCTTCTATGTGGATAGCGGACATTTGGATTTAAGTCCCATGGCTGACGGTGCTGATGATTATTATTTTCATTTCTGGCTGGCCGGTCTTTATCCTTTATATGATGCTGGCGCCTATCACCACCAATTAATGCAAGCTAACGCTTGGTTAAAAAAGTATCTGCCTAACGGCGATTTTGTCGTCAATAATCAATCTTATCGCGAGTCTCCCCGTTATTGGCTAAAAACTCGTTTAGTTTTAAAGTTTTGGCAGAAATTTTGCGATTATTTGGAGAGTGTCGCCAGACGTTTTCAGTTGAGAATAATGCCAGCCGCTCTTAAGGATAAAGCTAATTTGGATTCTAGAGTGATTATCAAGCCGGGAATCTTAAAACTATATTTAGTAGATAGGCGCCAAGAATTTACTCGGCGCTATCAAGAGCGCTTGCGCCGTTTATTTAATGTTTAATAAATTGGCAGAAAATTTAAGTTTTATTTTTTTACTGGCCAGCGCTTTGTTTTTGCCTTGGCAGACAAAATTAATTTGGCTGCCCGCCCCCAGTAATTATTGGGAAGTCTCTTTTTTTGCGGCTTCTATTTTTGTTTTTTTCTTTATTATTTTTTTTATTTTATCCGGCCATCTGCGCCGAGCCGATTTGAAGGATGTTTTAGAAAAAGAAAGTTCTTTGTGGTTGGCAGTTTTAGTTCTTTTGTTTGCCGCTTTTGTGTCTGCTGGTTTTTCTCCTTTGCCCACCCTTTCTTTATTCCGTTTCTTTTTATTGTTTTTGGCTTTTTTATTTTTCTATTGCCTGCGTCTCTCCCCCCCGTCTTGGCGCCGTTATTTTATCGGCCTGGTTCTGTTTTCTCTGGCCGTGCAGGCTTTAATCGGGTTGACTCAGTTTTTTACTCAGCTTTCTTTGGCCAACTCTTGGCTGGGTATGGCCGTACATCATGCCGGTGATTTGGGAGCGGCAGTGATAGAAACCGTTGATGGACGTTGGCTGAGAGCTTATGGTGCCAGCGATCATCCTAATATTTTCGGTGGCTTAATGGCTATTGGCGTTTTACTTTCTCTATATCTTTCTCTGCGCGCTGATATTTCTAAATATAGACCATTATTACTGGCCCTTTCATTTCTTTTTCTAGGCGCTCTGCTTGTTTCTTTTTCCAGAGCCGCTTTCCTTGCTTTATTGGTAGGTTTATTGTTCATGGCTTGGGAATATCGTCATGCGTGGTCATTTTTTCGTCGCCCGCTAATTGTCTGGATGGCTTTTTCTTTTTTGTTGTCCTCGCTTTTTGCTTGGCAATATGCTGATTTATTATGGTCGCGCGCTAATCTTAGTAGCCGCTTGGAAACCATTTCCCTTAATGAACGGGCGGAGTTTAATAAACGCGCTTGGCAAGATTTTAGGGCGCATCCATTTTTTGGCGTCGGCTTAGGGGTTTCAACCTTTTTTGATTATCAGCGTTCCCCTGATTACGGTCGACTGGACACTGTTTGGAAATATCAGCCGGCTCATAATTATTGGCTTTTGGCGGCGACTGAGGGTGGTTTTATCTTTGTCGGTGCTTGGATTTTTATCTGGCTGGCTGTTTATAAAAAAAGCCGGGAGCATTTATTTCTCGGCTTATTTGCGACTGTGTTATTTTTAAGCTTATTTGATCATTGGCTTTTTAGTTTACCCTTGTCTGTTTTTTGGGTTTTAAGTCTATTTGCCTTAATATGATAATTTGTCTGCAGGAGAAGGAGATCATCTATTAAGTCGCGGAAAGCTTTTTTCAGTAACTGGCGTTCTTTAATAGGTGTTTTTTTAATTTCCGAATCTAATCTTTTTTCAATCAGAGAAATCAGAGTTGCCGCCGTTCCGAAATAATCATTATTGTCAACGTGAAACTTGACGCTGCTCGCATCTTTCAATAGGCGTTTATTTGCTCGCAATTTATAATTGTTGATCTTTTTATTCATTAGATGATGCTGATGTATTTGTTATTGCCGATAATTAGATGGTCAAGAATTTCAATATCTAAAATATTACCAGCCGCTAAGAGGTTGTTGGTTATTTCCGCGTCCTCACGGCTGGATTTTAAAACACCGGAGGGATGGTTGTGGGCGATAATAATGGCGCTGGCACTATATTCCAAGGCTGGGCGAAAAACTTCGCGCGCCTGCACCAAAGAGGCGTCAATGGTGCCGATGGAAATAATCTCATCATGAATTAGTTGGTAGTGGTTGTTGAGATAAAGGCCGCGGAATTGTTCTTTTTTTAAAGCGCCCATATCTTTAAGATAGGCAAAAGCCTGAGCAGCGTTGCGTATAGTAATCAATCCACCTGGTTTTTTTTGAAATAAGCGCCGACCGAGTTCAAAGCAGGCGACAATTTGGCAGGCCTTTGCTTCTGGCATTTTTAATTCTTTCACGATGGCTATAGGATCTTTCTGGGCCGCAATCGCTTTTTCTCCATATTCACGCAAAAGCCTTGAGGACATGGAAAAAACTTCTTCCCGTTTAGTGCCGACGCCGAGAACAACCGCTAAGAGTTCGGCTAGGCTGAGGGCGCCGACGCCGTTTTTTATCATTTTTTCCCGCGGTTTTTCTCCTTCTGCCATATCGCGGATGCGCTTTATTTCATAAGCACGGCCGTGTCCGATCTGGTTAATATTTTTTTGTAGGCGGTAGGGCATATCATTAAGAAATTAAAGATTTTGACTTCGCTTTTCATTATATCAGAGATGTGTTAAATTTAAAATATAATTATTTATATGTCTAAACATCGAAAAATACTTTTGTCAAATAAAATTCCGTTAATATTAGCACCAATAGTTGGAGCAAAGACTGCCACCGCTTTAGTAATGGTCAAGACCGGATCCAAATATGAAAAAAAAGAAGAAAGCGGTCTATCTCATTTCTTGGAGCACATGTTTTTTAAGGGCACGGATAAGCGTCCCGATACTTTGTCTTTATCGGCTGAATTAGACGCGCTCGGCGGTGAGTATAATGCTTTTACTTCAAAGGAATATACCGGCTATTATGTGAAGACGGCTGCCGGTAAATTAGGTCAGGCTTTGGAAATACTGGGAGATATGCTTAGTAATTCTAAGTTTGACGCTGTCGAGATAGAGCGTGAGAAGGGTGTTATTATTGAGGAATTAAATATGTATGAAGATAATCCGATAATGCATGTCGAGGATGTCTTAGAATCTTGTTTATATGGCGACACTCCTGCTGGCCGGGATACCATTGGCACCAAGAAAAATATTCGTGCTTTTAAGCGATCAGATTTCTTACGTTATTTTCGCCGTCAATATGGAGCGCATAGTATTTTTGTGATTTTAAGTGGTTCCATTCGTCCGGCCGATAAGGCGGCGGCCGCCAAGATTTTTGGCATATTTCCAATTAATACTTGGCGGAATAAGATTGCTGTAAAGGAAAAACAAGAGCAGCCGCTTTTAAAAATAGTAAACAAGAAAACTGATCAGATTAATTTGGCTCTGGCTCTGAGAACAGTGCCGGTCGGACATTCTCAAGAATTGGCCTTAAAACTTCTGAGTGTTATTTTAGGCGGTTCAATGAGCTCGCGCTTATTTATTTCTCTGCGCGAACGTTCCGGTTTAGCCTATTATGTTAAAACAACAGCCGAATTTTATTCCGATTCTGGTTATTTAAGTACGCAGGCGGGTGTACCCAAAGGGCAGACGGAAGAAGCGGTAAAAATTATTCTTTCAGAATATCGCCGGATAGCTTCTGAAGATGTTTCCACAGAAGAGTTAGCTCGGGCCAAAGATGTTGTCTCTGGACGATTATTGATGCGGCTTGAAGCTAGCGATGAGGTTGCCAGTTGGTACGGGCGTCAAGCGGTTTTGCGTGAACACTTAAGTGATCCGGATGAAGTGGAGAAAAAATTACGTTCTCTAAAGGTTAGTGATATTAGGCAAGCAGCGAGGATGATTGTAAAAAATAACGGTTTGAATCTGGCGATTATCGGCCAGATTTCTAGCTCGGAAAAGAAGAATTTGCAAGCTGCTTTGAAATTATAAGATTTATGACCACTTATTTTGAATCAAAACCCAATAGCGAACAGGAACGAGCGATAAAACATCGCCAGGGTCCTTTATTGGTGGTAGCTGGCGCTGGTACTGGTAAGACTACAGTTTTAGTAAATCGTCTCGCCGATATTTTATTGAATGACAAATTAGATAGCGATCGGGTGTTGCTCCTTACTTTCACCGAGAAAGCGGCTCAAGAAATGGAAGAGCGCGCTGACCGTATTCTCCCTTATGGTTATCTAGATTTATGGATTAACACTTTCCATGGCTTTTGTGAAAGAATTTTAAGAGAACACGCTTTAGACATTGGTTTGCCTTCAGATTTTCGTGTTTTAAGCGCCACCGAGCAATGGATGATGTTAAAGCAAAATTTTGCATTATTTGCTTTGGACTATTATCGTCCTTTGGGCAATCCCACTAAATTTATTACCGAATTATTAAAGCATTTTTCTCGTTTAAAAGATGAAAATATTACTCCTGATGAATATTTAGAGTATGCCAACGGTTTGCTGGCAGCCGGCGATCAGGCTCTTTCTGGCGCTCCCGGAAAGGGCGCTGAGGATGATGATCTTAGCATGGAGGCTGGACGTTATCGTGAACTAGCGGGTGCTTATCAGACCTATAATAAATTGTTGCTCGATAATAGCTGCTTAGATTTTGGAGATTTGATACTTTATACACTTAAATTATTCCATCAGCGTCCGAACATATTGAAATATTACCGCCGGCAATTCACTTATATCATGGTGGATGAGTTTCAAGACACAAATTGGGCACAATATGAATTAGTAAAACTTCTGGCTGCCCCCGCGAATAATCTGATGGCAGTAGGTGACGATGACCAGGCAATTTATCGTTTTCGCGGCGCTTCTTTAGCTAATATTATGCAATTTAAAGATGATTTTCCGGAGGCCGTAGAAATTATTTTGACCGACAATTATCGTTCTCGCCAAGATATCCTTGATATTTCCCATAATTTTATTCGCCATAACGACCCTAATCGCCTGGAAGACAGGTTGGCGATAAATAAATCTTTGCGTGCTCAGGGCAAGGAGGCCTTAAAAGGATTGCCACCGGCTTTTTATTTTTTGGAAAGCCAAGAAGAGGAACTGTCTTTCGTCGCCGAAAGGATATTAGCTATTTATCAACGTCAGGAAAAAACTAATGCCGGCGCGGCTTGGTCCGATTTTGCCATTTTGGCCCGTTCTAATGATACCGCTGATTTGTTTGTGAAAGAATTGAGCCGCCGCGGCATTCCTAATCAGTTTGTGTCTTTGCGCGGTTTGTATTATAAGCCGATTATTCTCGACTGCTTGGCGTATTTGCGTCTTTTGGATAATTATCATGAGTCATCCGCTTTATTTAGGGTTTTAAATTTAGAGCCTTTTAAAATTTCTCATGCCGATATCATTAATCTTAATCGCTTTGCCCGCCGTAAGGCCTGGTCTTTATTCGAGACTTTGCAGAAAGTTGAAGCGGTTCGCGATCTTAGCCCGGAAGCGGTGCCGCCGATTAAATTTTTAATGAAACTAATTGAAAAACATTCGGCGCTGATTAGTAGCTCTCTGCCCAGCTTAATCTTTTTAAAATTTATTGAAGAGTCTGGGTTGGTAAAGGGCTTAGATATTGACCGTGACCAGGAAATTTTTTCCTATCTCAATCAGTTTTATCAGAAAATTAAGCGTTTTGAGGAAAATGCCCCGGAAACTCGTTTGCCTGATTTTATGGCCGCGATGGAATTGGAGCTTGAATCAGGTGAAAGTGGCGCTTTGCGTCTAGATTTTGACGATGCAGACACGGTAAAAGTAATGACGGTTCATGCCGCTAAAGGTTTAGAATTCCCTTATGTCTTCGTGGTTAATCTGGCGGATAAGAAATTTCCGACCATCAATCGCAACGACAAAATCGCTTTGCCCGAGGCAATCATTAAAGAACCTTTAACCGACAGCAAAGATGCTCATATAGAAGAAGAGAGAAGGCTTTTTTATGTGGCTATGACCAGAGCTAAGCAGGAATTATATCTAAGCAGCGCTAAAGATTATGGTGGCGTCAGAGCAAAGAAAGTTTCGCAATTTATCGAGGAGGCCGGCTTAGTTCCGATTCCAGTTCTACGGGGAGGGAATAAAAATGAATTATGGCGAGATTTATCGCTGAGCGGCAAGACTTCAATATCAACGGAATTAAAGCCGGAGAACCTGCCCAAACGCTTCTCTTTTTCCCAATTAGCCGCTTATAAAACTTGTCCTTTGCAATATAAATTTGCTTTTATCTTGAAGGTACCGGCGCCGGCGGATAAACCCAGCTTGATTTTTGGCCGGGTGATGCATAATGTTTTTTATGATTTTTTAAAGCCTTTAAGTAACGGTCCTCAGGTCAGTCTTTTTGGCGAGACTAATATTGACCCCGATATTTTAAGTTTAAAACGTTTGGAGAAAATTTTAGCCGATTATTGGTTGGAAGATGGTTATGAAAGCGCCGCTCAACGCGAAGAATATAAGAAGAAGGCCAAGCAAGCGATTCGCGCTTTTTATAATGTTTTTTGCGACGCCACCGTCCCTTCTCCTCTTTTTTTGGAAAAAAGCTTTGCTTTTAAAATAGGCGGTGAAACTTTAAAGGGGACGATTGATCGCGTCGATAAACTTGATGGCGGGGTTGAAATTATTGATTATAAGACGGGTAGCCCTAAGAATAAATTAGATTGGGATAGCAAGCGTCAGTTGATTTTATATCACTTGTTTTTGGAGGAGGTTTTACAAATTAAAGTTTTGTCTCTAAGATATTATTATGTTGAAGACGGCAGTTCTCTCTCTTTTCTTCCCAAAGAGGCGGAAAAGGAAAAATTAAGAGAAGAAATAAAACTCCAAATTGAAGCGATTAAGGCACGAAAGTTTCCGCCGCAACCCTCAGAAATGTGTAAACATTGTGATTTTAAGAATATTTGCGAATTTTGTCAGAGATAGTTTAATTAATATTCATATCTATGATAAGGATAGGTAAATCTTTCCACTGGCGCTGGCTATTATATTTTTTGATTTTTGGTGTTTGGTCGCTGTGGTTAGTGCAACAGCGCGTTAATTCTTTCGGTAATTACATAGTTGACGATTGCTTGCATGATATTAAAGGACAAAGGCCGGTTGTTTTAGTTTTAGGCGCCGCTGTCTATGAAAATAATCAGGTTAGTCCTGTTTTTGCTGACCGCCTGGAAACGGCTTTTGAATTATATCAAGCTGGCTTGGTGCGCAAAATTTTGGTGAGCGGTGACCATGGTCACCCTCTTTATGACGAAGTGAATGCCGGTAAAGATTATCTGTTGGCTAAGGGGGTTTTGCCAGCTGATATTTTTTTGGATCATGCTGGCCTTGATACCTATGATAGTATTTACCGAGCTAAAAAGCTTTTTCAGGTTCAATCTTTTTTAATTTCCACTCAAGATTTTCATCTTTACCGTTCTCTGTATATTGCCAAACGCCTTAATCTCGATGCCTATGGCTGTCGGGCGGATAAGCGCTTTTATCAAAATATCAAGCAAATGGAACAGCGCGAATGGCTGGCCAAAATTAAGGCTTGGCTAGATATAAACCTGGGATCAGAGCCACGTTTTAGCGGTGATATTTTTGACCTTGAGGGTGATGGCCGACAAACTTGGGATAAATTATAATTAAATTTATGATGTCTGAAGAGCGCCTGCTTAATCCGCAGGAAACAACCGAAGAAGCCGTTTTAGACAAGTCGTTGCGGCCGCGTTTTTTGCGTGAATACATTGGGCAAGAAAGGATTAAGGCTAATCTGGAAATTGCCCTTTCGGCCGCCAAGCAAAGGAAAGAACCGGTGGAACATATTTTATTGTACGGCGCCCCTGGATTAGGGAAAACTACTTTGGCTCATGTGATTGCCAATGAGATGGGAGCCAATATTCGCGTTACTTCCGGCCCGGCAATTGAAAAAAGTGGTGATTTGGCGGCAATTCTAAGTAATTTAGAAGAAGGAGATATTCTGTTTATTGATGAAATTCATCGTTTACCCAAAACAGTTGAAGAAATATTATATCCGGCGATGGAGGATTATGCTTTAGATATTATTATGGGTAAAGGACCGAGCGCGCGGACTTTAAGGCTTGATTTGCCTCGCTTCACTATCATCGGCGCTACGACTTTAGCCAGCCTTTTATCTGCTCCTTTGCGCGATCGTTTCGGACTTTCCTATCATTTAGATTTTTATCTGCCAACAGAAATGGAAAAAATTATCGTTAGAAGTGCCCATATTTTAGCAATCGATTTGCCGCCATCAGCCGCCACCGCTATTGCCGGCCGTTCTCGGCGTACGCCCCGTATTGCTAATCGTCTGCTCAAAAGGGTGCGCGATTATTGCCAGGTGAAAAATCAGGGAGAAATCAGTCTTGAAGCCTGCGATCAAGCTTTTGCTTTATTGGCGGTTGATTATTTAGGTCTAGATGCGGTTGATCGTAAAATTTTACAAGTTTTGATTGATAAGTTTAAGGGCGGACCGGTTGGTCTTAACACTTTAGCCGCTGCTACCGGCGAAGAAGCTGATACTTTGGAAAATATCTACGAACCCTATCTTTTGCAGTTGGGATTCCTTAATCGTTCGCCACGCGGTCGGTTAGCGACAGCCGCTGCCTATACTCATCTGGGTCGAAATCTTTCTGACGGCGGTCTTTTATGAAAAGCATCAATTTGTCTTTAGAAGATTTTAATTATAATTTACCTAAGCATCTCATCGCTCAAACCCCAATCAAGCCGCGCGACCATGCTCGGCTTTTGTGTTTAGGCCGTTTCAACGGTAACATTCGTCATCGCCGTTTTGACGATTTAAAAGATGAGTTGCAACCGGGAGATGTTTTGGTCATTAATGATTCAAAGGTTTTTCCGGCGCGTTTAATGGGTCGTAAGGACGGTAGCGGTGGCCAAGTGGAAATTTTTTTACATAAATTTATTAAAGATGGACGTTGGGAGTGTTTGGTTGGCGGGCGTGTTCATCCAAATTTAAAAATTATCTTTAGTCACGGACTATGGGCGGTTTTAGAAAAAGATCAAGGAGACGGCACGTGGTTAGTATTTTTTAGTAAAAGCGGGCAAGAATTTTGGCATTTACTTGACCAGATTGGTCAGGTGCCTTTACCCCCATATATTCAAGGGAGTGGTCGGCAGAAGTTAGACCGTCTTCGTTATCAAACTGTTTATGCTCAAGATAATCATAAGGGCTCAGTGGCGGCGCCAACGGCCGGTCTGCATTTCACTAACAGAATGCTCGCAAAATTACGGCAACAAGGGGTTAATATAGTGCCGGTAACTCTGCATGTCGGCTTGGGCACATTTGCCGCCGTGAAAGAAACGGATATAACCAAGCATCAAATGCACTCCGAGTTTATGTCTATCAGTGCTGAGGCCACTAAAGTATTGGTGGCGGCCAAAAAGCAAAAGCGGAGAATAGTGGCGGTTGGAACCACTAGCTGTCGTGTTCTGGAGTCTTATGGGCAAGAAATTAGTCGGGGAAGATTATCTTTGGGAGAGACGTATCAAGGATGGACCAATATTTTCATTTATCCTGGCTATCAGTTTATTTTAACTGATGCCTTAATTACCAATTTTCATCTACCTAAATCTAGTCTTTTGATGCTTGTTTCCGCTTTTGCCGGACAGAAGGCCGTTATGGAGGCATATCGCCAAGCCATTCAGGAAAATTATCGTTTTTACAGTTATGGTGACGCGATGTTTATTGGCTAATAATTGAAATTTAATCGATTTGCTTTTTTTACTTTTTTGTGATATGCTCTCTAAGCGTTGCTAACCGTCAGCCTTATTTATTAGGAATATGGCGGCGCTTGTTAGCAATTTTTCATTATGTTTAAGAAAATACTCATTTTATTTTTTGAAGCAGTTAAGGTGGTAGCAATTTCTTTAGCTATCATTATTCCGGTGCGTTATTTCCTTATTCAGCCTTTTTATGTAAAAGGAATGTCGATGGAATCAAGTTTTCAAGATCATGAATACCTGATAATTGATGAAATCAGCTATCGTTTTCGTCCGATCGCTAGAGGCGAGGTTATTGTTTTCCGCTATCCCCTGAATCCTCAGGAATATTTTATAAAAAGAGTCATTGGTTTGCCTGGGGAAAGTGTGCAGATTAAAGACTCGCAAGTAATTATTTATAACGATCAATATCCTGGAGGTTTGGTTTTGTCAGAGCCGTATTTAGACAAAGGGACGCCGACCTACTCCAATAGCGATGATAAGATTAGCTTGGGTGCAGATGAGTATTTCGTCTTGGGCGACAATCGTACCGCCTCCAAAGATTCGCGCAGTTTCGGTGCGGTTAATCGCAGTTTTATTACCGGGAGAGTGTTCTTGCGCGGCTGGCCTTTCAGCCGGATAGCTATTTTTAATCAGCCGGTAGATTACAGTGATTCTAAATAATTATTATTTTTTCTATGTCTCGACAGAAGGTAAACGCTAAAAACATGCCGATTTTTAAAAAAGCTTTAGAAAGAAGAAGTGCAAAAGCCATTCCTCGCCTTTTAGGCATGAAGGATATTGTGCCTTCAGAATTCCGTTATTTTAGCGCTGTTTCCAATAAGGCCGCAGCTTTAGCTGAGCTTTATAGTTTTAATGCCATCAAGACTCCGATTATTGAGAGCGCTGATTTATATAAAAAATCGACCAGGCACAATAACAAAGAACTGTATACACTCGACTGCGAAAAAGGAGAAAATGGCGCTTTGCGTCCAGAACTTACCCAAGGAATTTTAAGAGCTTATATTGAAAATAATTTTTCTGAACTCCCTCAGCCTGTCCGTCTTTATTCTATTGGTTCAGTCTTTAGAAAAGAAAAAATGCAAACTGGTCGTTATCGCGAGTCAACTCAGTTTAATCTTGAGGTTATCGGCGAAGACAAGCCGATGGCCGAGGCTCTATTGATTACCGCTGCTTATAATTTTTTTCAAGATTTACAAGCTAGTTTTCAGATTCAAATCAACAGTTTAGGTAAAGCCGATTGCCGCAAAGAATACATCAGCAAGCTTAATAGTTTTTATAAGGAACGTGGTCGCCGTTCCAAGCTCTGTAATAATTGTAAGAAATATTTAGGCAATAACATGATGGCTTTATTGGATTGCAAAGAAGAGGCTTGTCAGAATTTATTACATGAAGCGCCTCAGATTGCCGATTGTTTATCCGATGAAAGTCGGAATCATTTTGCTAAAGTGCTTGAATATTTAGACGAGCTCGGTATCCCTTATAATTTTAACCCTTACCTGGTGCGCGGCCTCAGTTATTATAATGATACGGTCTTTGAGTTTTGGCCTCTTAATGATGAAGGGGTTGCTTCTAGTAAATTAGCTTTAGCTGGAGGCGGCCGTTATGATACTTTAGTTGAAAGCCTGGGCGGTCGACCGACACCTTCTGTTGGCCTGGCTATTGGTTTGGAAAGACTGGTAGCCAAGGTAAAAGATCGCTTAACTCTACCCAACTTTAAAGAGGAGGTAATATTCCTTGCCCAACTTGGAGATCAGGCGAAGATTAAATCTTTGATACTTTTTGAGGAATTACGTCGGGCCGGATTCAATGTTCGTCAGTCTTTTTCCACTGACAGTCTAAAAAATCAAATGGAAGAAGCGGTTCGTTTAAATGCAAAGATAAGCTTGATTTTAGGTAAAAAAGAAGTAATGGATGAAACTATTATGTTAAGAGACATGGAGTCTGGAGTCCAAGAAACCGTGGCCTTTAAGAAGATAAAAGATAGGTTAGAAAAAAAAGTAAATAGAAAGGAAGGTGTAATTTATGGCTGATTTTAAAAGAAAACCTGGCGAAAGTTTTGAGAGTTTCTTGCGTAAATTCAAGAAAGGCTTAAAAAATAGTAAACGCCTGGAGAAAGCACGTTCCAAACAACACTTGGAACCCAAGAAGACTAAAAGACAACAGAAGAAATATGCTTTAATCAGTATCAAGACCCAGCGTAAAAAAGAATATTTACGTAAGATCGGTAAATTAGAAGAAACTCAGAACAGATAATATTTATAAAAATCGCCCTGTTTAGTGGGCGATTTTTTAAAAGGGCAGAAAACCCCGCAGGGGCTGCCAGTAAGCGCGGGAAGGGGACCATTGAGATCATTAATATTATTGTCTGCGGTTTTATTCTTTTTTTCTGCTTGGGAGAAAACGCTTAAAATTTTCAATCGGACTTTTTTTGGCAAATTGCTTGATACAGTCACGCGCTCTTTTTGTTTTGACAAATTTTAGCCAATCACGATTAGGATATTGCCGCCCTTTATCGGTGATTATTTCCACTAAATCGCCGTTTTTTAATTCTTGGTCAAGCTTAGCCAAGCGATCATTAATAATCGCGCCGGTAGCTTGGTTGCCTATATTAGTATGGACGGCATATGCAAAATCTATGGGAGTGGAATATTCCGGTAATTCAAAAACATCGCCTTTTGGCGAAAACACAAAGATGCGGTCATTAAAAATATTTAATTTGATATTTTTTATTAATTCACTGGTGTCGGAAATTTCTTTTTGGATGTCAACAATTTCTTTAACCCAATGAGGTTGTAATTCGTTTTGGTTTTTAGCTTTATAATACCAATGGGCGGCTAAACCGTATAATGACTCTTCGTGCATTTCTTGGGTTCTGATTTGAAATTCAACCGCCTTGCCTTCCGGTCCAAAAATCGTAGTATGTAAAGAACGATAGCCGTTAGGCTTGGGGACGGCGATATAATCTTTGAAACGGTTAGGCTTTGGTCTCCAGATAGTATGGATTATGCCGAGAACTTTATAGCAATCATCAATAGTGGGCACAATTATTCTTAAAGCGAAGACATCATAAATTTCATCGAATTTTCTGTCTTTGCGCTGCATTTTTTGATAAATGCTGTATAGATGTTTGAAACGAACTTCTAAATCATATTTTAAATTAGTTTCGGCTAATCGTGGCAATAGTTCTTTCTTAATTTTTTGAAAATATTGGTTTCTTTCCGCTTTTTTTTCAACTTCATATTTCTGTTCTAATTCTTGGAATTTTTCTGGGTATAAGTATTTGAAGCAGAGGTCCTCTAATTGCCACTTTAAACGCCAGATGCCAAGCATGCCAGCAATGGGTGCATATATTTCCAGGGTTTCTTGGGCAATTCTTTTTTGTTTAGCCTCAGGCAGTCCTTCAAGGGTGCGCAAATTATGCAGGCGGTCGCAGAATTTAATAAAAATTACTCTGATATCAGTGGCCATTGCTAAGAACATCTTTTTTAGATTTTCTCGGTAGCGCTCAATTCCCCTGTATTTTATTTTTCCCAGTTTAGTAACGCCCTCAACAAGAGTCGCCACTTCTTCGCCAAAGTTTTTTCGAACATCTTCAATAGTCTTATCCGTATCTTCGGGAACATCATGAATTAGCCCGGCAATTATTGTTGGTAGGTCGGCTTTGATTTCTGTTAAGAGAAAGGCTGTATGTAGTGGGTGTTGGATGTAGGGTTCGCCGGTTTTACGCAGTTGTCCTGCGTGCGCTTCAAGCGCAAAATCATAAGCTAAACGCAGCTTTGTGGTATCTTCGTTGGGATGATTTTCCTCAAATTTTTTGATGATGCGATCAATCGTCATGTCTTTTCTAATTTTGTATTTTTATGTTATAATAAGCTTAACTGCTAAGCTTTTAAATTATATCACGCTTGGCGGTTCAATTAAAATAAAATGCGCCGTCGATTTTTTTCGTTTTTATTATTTTTTGCGCTTATTAGCGCTGGGTTATTCTCGGTTAATTTTGTTTTTGCCCAAAATTTAGATGTCGGCATTAACGAAATTAACAATGCCATTGTTTTAAGTGATACTGATCCTCGCATTATCATTGCCAGGATCATTAATATCGCCTTATTGTTTTTAGGCGTAATTGCGGTCGGCTTGATCATCTATGCCGGTTTTCTTTGGATGACAAGCGGAGGTAATGAAGATAAAATTGATAAAGCTAAGAATACTTTAAAAAACGCTATTATCGGCTTAGTGATAATTTTATCGGCTTGGGGTATTGTTTCTTTTATTATGAGTCGTCTTTTAGGCGCTACCGGTAACGGTGGCTTTTTTAATGGCGATTCGGGCAGCAATAGTGCTCTAGTTGGCACTGGGGCAATAGGGGCTTGTACGGTTGAGCGTGTTTATCCTGAAGATGGTCAAACCGATGTGGCTCGTAACACTTCTATAATCATTACTTTTAAGGAACCAATACTTTTAACCAGTGTTTGCCAGAATGCCGCTGGCGAAGCTTGTGCTTGCGACCAGGCTTCATGTAATCTAATCAATCCTACACATATTCGTATTTTCCGGCAAGATTTTGGTGATAATTGTGGTGATACCTCTTGTCCAAATGATAATACTAATGTCAATCAAGCACACGTGAGTGTTTCCAGTGACCGGCAGACTCTAATTATCACCCCGCATGACTTCTTGGGCAGCCCTGATGGTGATACTGATTATCAAGTTAAATTTACTAATGGTATTTTGAAGGATAGCGGTGATTCAATCTTTAAAACTTGTAATACCGATTGGCTTCAGTGGGGCTTTCGAGTGAGTAATAATTTAGATTTAACTCCTCCTCAGGTGCTGAGAGGAGGCATTTTCCCTTTGCCTGATAATGAAAAGGATTTTTACAGTCAGACTGTTGCCGCCGTTGCTGCTCAGGCGGCCGTGACCGTCAATAATTGTCCTCAGGTTTATCAAGCGCCCTCTATTTTAGGAGTAATACCTATAGCCGGTAATCAGAACGGTAGCGCTATTCTTGATGATAATTTTCATCAGAATGTTTCTGCCTTGACCGTCGTTACTACCCCTGATAACAATCAAGCCCAGTTGTTTGCCGGGCAAGAATTATTGGGAGTAGCTAATTGGAACGGCAATCAGATTGTTTTCTCTGGATTTTTTCAACTCGATGTTGAGGGTCATGAGGCCGGCAATGCTTGGCAGATAAATATTCAACCGGAGATTTTAGCCGACCAACTTACTGTGGGCGGAGAAATATATACCTTTACCTTTTCTGAAAATAATAACGACCATAATATTTCGATTAGTGGTTGTAGTGGTTTAAATATTATCGCCCTTAATATTTTTGTAAAATTAAGCGGTCATCCCGATGTCAATGTTGATTTAGAAGGGAATAAGGTAATTTTAATCGCTAAAGTAGCCGGTGCGGCTGGCAATAATATAAATTTATCTACCACTAATAGTGACGCCCTTTCTTTGCAGGCGTTTAGCGGCGGGACTGATTTGGTTAGGGTCAGCGAAGTAAAAGATCGTCATGACCGTCCGATGAATTCGGTTATTCAGGTGAACTTTAACGAAGCGGTTAATCCGATGTTTGTTTCCGGTTCCGCTGATGAAGTCGCTGATTATATCCGGGTTGTCAATGCGGAAGCTACAGCCACCGATGGTGCTTCTTGTAGCGTTGACGCCGACTGCGCTTCTTATAAGTGTAGCGATAACGTTTGTGTTGGCCATTATCTTTCTGGAAATTTTTTAATCTCCAACGCCTACAAGTCAGTTGAATTTATTTCTGATGTTGAGTGCGGACAAAATAGTTGCGGCGAGAAGATTTATTGTTTACCAGCGGATAGTCATTTAGCCGTTGAACTGGTAGCTGCTAATTTAAAGACTTGTAATACTGATGCGGATTGCGCTAATTTTCAGCCGTTTTCCCACTGTGCGCCATTTTTTAATTATCTTACTTGTCAGGATGTTAACGGCAAAAATTATCCGGTGGCTAATCTTGATCAGCTTGATGGCATTGTCGACGCTGCCGTTAATTCCTTAGACGGTAATCGTGACGTTTTTGCGGATGGACCAATTACTTTTTATAACGAAAATGAGCCCGCCAATCTGGAGCTTAAAGATAAATATCGCTGGTCTTTTTATATTAATGATCAAATAATGTCCGCGCCGCCTCAAATTTCTTTCATTAAGCCAGATAATAATAGTTTAAAGGCTGACACTAAAGCCCCTGTTCAAATTAATTTTAATACCCTAATGATGAACGCCAGTCTGCGCACGGGCAGTGTTTGGATAAATAACGGCCAGAAAAACGTAGAGCATCATCTCATTAATCTTTTTACCTCTTCTCCTTCGCCAGTGGGTTATTGGGTGACGGCGGAGAATCGAGATGTTTTTCCGCTTGACGGTGAACCCGATTTAACTTTTGTTTTCTTGAAGCATACGGAATTAAGCCCTTCGGTAACTTATAAGTCTCAAGTCGGTTCGGGGGTAAAAGATATTTATCAGAACTGTTTCAAGCCTAGTGCCGGCCCTAATTGCGCGGCTGATGCCAATAATCCTTCTTGTTGTTACGGTGTGCCGACTAGCCTTTTGGGGGATGACGGCAATTGCCAGTAATTAGCTAAAGTTTAGTAATAAAATAAAGTTTAAAGTCGTTAGCGGTTTTGGCCGCTGATTATCTTCACGCTTTTATGCTGAATAAGTCTTCTTTTGTGAATAAAAATAAGAAATTTATTATTCGGATTGCTGTCTTCCTCTTTTTGTTTGGTGTCAGCTTAACCTTTAGCGGTTTGGCTAACGCTCAGATTGATGTCGGTGTTAATGAGATTAATAATGATATTGTTTTAAGTTCGGGTGATCCGCGGACAATCGCCGCGAGAGTTATTAATATCGTCATGCTTGTCTTGGGAGTGCTGGCTGTCGGTTTGATTATCTACGGCGGTTTTATTTGGATGACATCCAATGGCGCAGAAGACAAGATAGAAAAGGCAAAAAAAATTTTAAAAAACAGTGTAATTGGTTTAGTGATAATTTTATCAGCTTGGGGTATTGCTTCTTTTATATTAAGCCGCCTTACGGGCGCAACTAACGGCAATGGTTCATCTGGATCATCATGTAATTCTGGACAATTATTGTCTTGCGGTTGCGGTGGCTCTATGAGTTGTATTGACGGTTCTTGGGGGCCATGTCTGGGGTCTGATTGTAATAATGGCGGCGGCCCGAGCAGTTGTGACAGTAGTCCTTTAAGTGGCTGCCAAGCGGCTGATCAAATCTGTTCTGTTGATAGTTTTTGCGATGTGGATATTTGCTCATGTTTGCCTAAAGGCGAATTGGGAGACTATTGCGATGCCGATACTAATACTCCAACCTGCGAAGCGGATAATAATAAATGCGCGGAATATTTAAGCTGCAACCCGGACTCTTGTACTTGTTACGGGCCGCCGGTGATTACCAATATTAGTCCTGCGGGTGGTTTTTGTAATGAGAATGTTGATTTGTCATGCACTACCGACGCCGATTGTTCTTTGGGCTGTAATTTAAACACGCCTAACGGTACGGCTGATAATATCATTACTATCTCTGGGTCTAATTTTGGCCAGTATGACCCCCTAGTGAGCAAGGTTATTTTTAGTACGGATGCTGTCGGCCTTAATCCTACTGCTTTAAATCCTGATTGTATTGATTCTTGGACAAATAATCAGATTATCGTTGTTGTCCCGAATACAGCCACAACTGGGGCGGTGAGGGTTGTTACCGCTGATAATCAGAGTGATAGCACTAATGACGATAATGGACCGATTATTGAAGATTTTGTAGTTAACAGCATTGTTCGCCCTGGAGTTTGTTTGCTCACTCCGGACTCTGGGTTGTTAAGTGAAAAGGTAAATTATCGCGGTGTTAATTTGTATGGAGGCGAAGCTTATTTTGGTAGCTATGATAAAAATGTGCGCGGTTTGGCTTCCGATTTTATTAATCCGACCGGCTTAACCGGCACAACTACCATTCCTAATGTTAATAAGGGCGAGATGAGTAGTTTTGTGGTGGCTAGTATTGCTGGTAATAATGAAAAAAGCAATTATGTTCGTTTTGTAAAGCAGGCTGAGCCCAATCAGGGTCCTTATATTAGTTATTTTGAGCCAAGTAGCGGCCGTGCCGGTCAATATGTCACCATCCATGGCTCTGGTTTCGGCGGCGCTCGTGGATCTTCCCGGGTATTTTTTGGGGACAAGGAGGCCAGTTATGATTTTCCCGAGGTTTGCGCTAGTTCTGTCTGGAAAGACAATCAAGTTATCGTGAAAGTTCCGGCCGATATCAATGACGGCAATTATGTGCTCAGGATGGAAATTAATGATGATAAAATTGATTCTCAAAATGCCAACCCTAATGTTTTTACGGTTGATGCTAATTCTTCTTTGAAGACTAGTATTTGTCGTATTTTTCCTACGCGTGGTCAAATTGGCACGCCCGTAGAAATTTGGGGTGAATATTTTGGCGATAACGGTGGCAATGCTTTAACTGTTTTTTCTTATAACCGTTCGGTCAGCGGTCAAATTAGTCTTGAACAATCAGCTCAGAAATTAAATCCCAGCGTGCCTGATAATGCAGTGACCGGTGCCGTGAAAGTGGTCAAGAATAGTGAATGGGGTAATGATGTTAATTTTGAAATTGGTACTTGCGTTGATAATAGTGATTGTAGTGGCGATACTTGTTGTCCGGCAGGCACCTACAAGCAAGGACGTTGCGCTACTTCTTTGGCCGAGTGTTATGTCGACATTCCTAATTCCGTGTTTGAATGGAATTTTTCTACTGAGTTTGGCGGGGTTGAGGGTGATGATGAGTTTGATAGTTGCCAAGGAATGGCTCAGGCCTTGGGGGCTTGCCAGGTTGGCGCTTTTTGTCCTAATTCTCCGGGTTTATGCTCCCCTTATGCCGGTGGCACCAAGGTTTTAGGTTCTTGCGATTCCAGCTGCGCGACTGTACCTGCTTGTGCTGAGCTAGGCGAAGGAACTTGTGTTTATGATCATCAATCTGATCGATGCTTTATTAATAATAATACTTGTTCCCTAGATTCTAATATTAGTTATACTCTTGGTCAGCAAACATTTAACGCTGTTCAATCTTGTAAGATTTTTAGCCAATTTGGCGGTCAAGCTCATTGGCAAATAAGCGTTGCCTCTTCTTGTCCTAATGGTTGGACACGTCTTGATGGCGGTCATTGTGTCGACAGCACGAGCTCAACGGAGTCAACTTGTTCTCTCTGCCCGACAAACTTTAATTGTCGGCCAATCGGCCAAGAAGGACGTTGTGTAAGTGCCGAGTTATGCCCCGGTAGCGCCAGTTGTGATGGCACTTCTTGTTTAGCTGACACTTCGGCTCGTTGCGATTGTTGTTGTGAAATCGGTCAGGATGCTCGTGATTGTTGTTTGCCTTTAACTTGTAGTGGGACTTGTGGCAGTGATACTAGCGACGATAAAGCTGGTTTAGGCCAATGTTCTGGTTGTATGATCGATAGCGATGGTAATGGTACTATTTCTCCGGAAGAGCAATTATTATCTGATCAAGCTTGTAATTGTAGTGCCCATTCTGGTAAATATTGTGATATTTCCGTGCCGACTGGAGCTTGTGTTGACTGCAGTCGCCTATCAGTCCAGTCTTGTTTAAATCATAGTCAATCTTGCTGTCTTGATTCAAAAGGCACCGCCTCCCCCGCAGACGATGTTTGCCGGGGTGGTAATGGTCAGGAGGTGAGTGCCGATCCTGCCAGCCCCGATTTCGGTTATTGCGCCTATTATGATTGCCAGAACGCTTCCTCTACTCCTCCTGGTGATCCGAGTTTATGTGCCTCTTCGACGCCTAAGGTTTTTGGATTATTTAAGAACGTGGAAGCATGCGTTAATAATTGCGCTGCTAGTCCCGGTTTATCTTTTTGTGGGCAATTCGACGGCGATTTGGTTGCTTGTGCGGCGGCCAACGGTTGTTGTTTTAACTTTAATGACCAAAAGTGCACCAGCGGCGCGCAGATGCTTGGTGGTTATTGCGCCTATTATAATTGTCAGGCGGCTCCTAATGAGGCGCAGTGTGACCCCAATCCTTCGCCAATAGGAATTTATAACAGTCAGACGGCTTGCAGTATTGGCTGTGCTCAGCCACCATTTGGCGGTCTAGGTAAAGATTGTCGCAACTTAACGACTAATAACACTGACTGCAACCAGTCTTTTTGTTCTCCTCCTTTCGCTTGTCTTAATGGTTCCGGTAATATTGGTCTCCCCGGCGACTGTGGCGCTTGTTGCTGCCAAGTAGGTAATCCTGATTCTTGCTCCGGCATTGGCAATGGTAGCTTAGTTTGTCAATCTAACCAGACGCCTTGTTCCGGCGAGGACCGCGGTCTTTGCTGTGGTTGCAGTCAGGATGTTGATTGTGGCAATGCTAATACTTTAGGCTGTGACGCCAGCGCTTGTTGTCGTAATCGTCCTTCGGTGTTAGGCGACCAGTTGGTGCCGCCTCATGGCGCTACCGGTGTTTGTCGCAATGCCAGCATCAGAGTGCCTTTTGATCAGTTAATGGACGTGGGAAGCGTGATGGATAATATTTTATTATTAGAAGAGCATGATTACGGTAATGGCGTTTGTCCGGCTGGTACTTTCTTAGCTTCTGTAAGCACCGTCAACACCATCAACCATAATTGGTTAGCTAAAGCTTACTCTCAAGTTAAATCGTCTTTCCGGTCAATTTTAAATCGATTAGGCTTATCTTCTGCTCCTGTTTTAGCCTTAAATCCGCCGGCGCCTGATAAACTCTATTGCTCGATTCCAGGTAATATTTCGGTTATTAATAATGGTAATGGCAGCGTGGCTGAATTTATCCCTAAAAAATTGCTATCTCCGGCTACTAATTATTATTTAATTGTTAAAGGCGACGAATCTTTGGATAGTAACGCTGGCGTTTTAAGCCAATGGCAAATCGGTCTTAATGGCCCCGGATATTTAAATTTGGGGACGAACAGTTATATTGAAGGCGAAAATATTAAATTTAATAATTTAACTTTTAAAAATTCTTATATTGCCGGATTTACCACCTTGCCCCAGCAAGGCGCTAATGTCGGTATCTGCGCTGTTGACTATGTAGTTACCGAACCGGCTTCTTATCTTTTTCAAAGTACCGATAATGACCTTAATGAAGACGACTCCAATCCTAATAGTAATAGTTTCGACACTAAAAATGACCGTGATAAATTATTTAAAGCTGGTGCTTATAGCGCTGATGATCAGCTTTTACATCCTAGCTCCGGCTATTATTGGGATTGGTCTTGGCAGGTTGCTAAACCCAGTATTGCCAGCATTGCCTATGTTAGCGGCTTAGCCGATAATCAAGCTTTTGTGGTGGCCGCAGACGGTGTTTCCGATGATTCGACGATTCTTTCTGCTCAAATTGATATGAATCGATTTTCGGCGCCTAATTGTAACAGTTCAGCTTCTTGTGTTTGTGCCGAACCGGAATGTGTGAATAATTGTTGTAATATCTATCAAGAGGGGGACGGCTTGCAAGCTGAGACGCCTCTATTTATCTTCCTGTGTAAAAATCCTTGGCCAGCAGTTAATCCGGTTACTTTAGCCTGGTCGCCGTGGTATGATACTTGTGTCGGCGCTATTGGTAATAACTGCTCTAATTATAATTATAAATTTTATTATTGCCGCGATGCCGGCGCTGATGGCCTGGCTGATGATTTGCCGGCAATGATTAATCCGGCTGTAATTCGCGGTACTAGTAATTCCTTGATTTGCAGTGAGGGGCAAACCGCTTGTTCTAACTTAGGCACAACTTGCGGTCCTGATAATAATTATGATGGCGTTGGCGACGGCTTTTGTATTTGGAATATTTTAAAGGAGTCATATTTTTTCAAGGAGGCCACGCCCCAAATTGGCGCGATTACCGCCGCTATTGATCAGGAAGACGGCGATTCGGTTCGCTTAGAGTGGTATGGCGACGCCAGTGTAATTTATAATGCTAATGCCAGTTTAATGGGCAAGTATCGTTTATATTATGCCCCGGTCTCTTCCGGCAACATGTCTTTTGTTGATATTAGTCCCAGGGATGCTTATATTGTTGGCGTTCCCGGTCCTGTTTGTACTCCCCTAACCCCTGCCAATGGAGAAAATTATTCTTGTCATTATTTATTAAAAGGATTGCAAGCAGGTGAAAATTATCGTTTTCGTATATCGGCTATTTCCTCGGCCCAAGTAGAGAGTCCTTTATCTGAAGAGAAGACGGTGTTAATTACCGATACTTTAGCGCCCGCACCTCCTCAGGGCTTGACGGCTACTATTGTGAACGGACAGCGATTACATTTTGTATGGCAGGCGAATACGGATGATACTTCTTTTTATCGTCTTTACCACGGTGTTAGCAGTGGCCAATATGGCGAATCTTATGATTCCGATAAACAGGCGACGACCATGGATTTGAATTTGCAGCAATTTAGTCAAGGTATTCATTATTTTGCTTTGTCAGCTTTGGACTCTTCTAACAATGAAAGCAATAAATCGGCGCAGATAACCATCGTTGTCCCCGCGCCCTAAATAAATTTATATGAACAAGCGAGGCTATTTTTACGCTTTAATAATTGTAGGTTTATTTTTCTCTTGGGCTCATTGCGGCCAAGCTGCTAAATCTACCGGTGACGAGCCGGGGGGACAGACTATTAATAATACTATTAATAATACTTTTATTGATGACAAGGACAGTGACGTTATTGCGGTGAGAGTATTACCTAACCCTAATCATTATAGCGCCGCTCGTTGGTATAAGAGTCAGGGATTTTCTGGTTCTCCGCAGGCTTTATTGGTTGATGGTTATGATGCTGTCCGCGACGGTCGCACTGTTTATGTAAACGCCGCGAATGTTGATTTGGCTACTAAAAACATCTATACCAATATCTATTTGATTTCTTATAATCAGAATCCCCAGCTAAAAACAGTGGATGTGTTGGGTCAAATTATTAGCCACTGGCGCTTTAACAGCAATTTAACTACGGCCGGTAATTGTTATATTTCCACTTTGCTTTGTGAAAATGACAGTGATTGTAGTCAGGGACAATATTGTTTTGGTAAAACCGAAGCGCCCGGACGTTGTCGACCTCAAGAAAACTCTGTTTGTTATACCGACGCCGACTGTACTCAAGGATTATATTGTGATAGTTTGCGCGCCAAGGTGGCTAGAGATGTGAGGCGTTTGGGTATGCTTGGTGATTTGCGTGAATCTCTGTCCGCTTTTAAAAAAATTAATAACAAGTATCCGATTCTTGGCGCTGGCACCTATTTGCCTTTAAGCAGTATTTCCGTTTGGCCTAGTTGGCAATCTCTCTTTTTACCCCAATTAGGAATGCCCCAGTCATTAATTGATCCTATTAATAAGCTTGGTCCTTGCGCTGGTTATAATAGTGAAACCTGTTGGAATGAGGAAACCAAAGCCTTTGCTGATCCAAACCCTCAGGATAATAATTTGGAATTACCAGGCGGCAGCTATGCTTTTGTTTATTCCGGGGATAGTAATGGTTCGAATTATACTCTTTGTGCGGCCATGGAAACAAAGAGTTTGGGCTACAACACCACCGAGGGGCAACTGGCGGAATCAGGTTGTGTTTCTAGTGGCGCCGGTTATATTGGTTCTGGCAATAATTTGGCGCCGGTTCTTATCGCGACCAACCTGCAAGGACAGCAAGATCAGGAATTTAATGGATTTATTAAAGTAATCGACCCTGATGGTAATCCGATGGATTGGTCTATTAATACAGCGGCCACTGTTTGGACTAATTGGCGCAATAATGGCCAGAATAATGTCGCTCCCATCATGCTTGATACCTCTAATCCTCATCAGAAGAAAATCTATGCGCAGGCGGCCGGTAACCCTGGCACCTATAATCTGTCTTTATCGGTTGCCGATGGCCAGGGCGGCGTGTTGTCGACAGTCACGCCGATTACTATTGTTAATACTGCTCCTTTAATCCAGTCAGACGATATTTATTATTATCCGAGCACCGTCATTCCTTTAACTATTAATTTTAGTCTTAGCGATAAAGATCAGCCCATTTCTTATACTATTACGAAGGCGACCTGGAATTCCGGCCCCTATGATTTATTAGCGCCGGCTAACGCTACATTTTTATCGGAAAGTCATCATCAGGTCGGCGATACTGTTTATTACACCCTTAAGTATAATCTTCATACTAGTAATAAATTTACACATGATACTACTTTTGTCTACGTCATTACGGCTAAAGATAAATATAATAATACCGCCACCAGACAATTAAACATTAATATCAAGATTGATCCGCCGGTTTTAGATTTCAATTGTGCTTCTTCGGTGAGGGTTGGTTCTTATTATTCTTGCCGGCTGGGATTTAGCAAACAAGGCGATCATACCATCACTTATAGGGCCGTCGGTTCTTTGCCCAGCGGTTTAAGTATTGGAGAAGTGATGCAACCCGGTGGGGGTGTTGGCGGAGGGAGTATTCAGGCATCGCGAGGTTCTTTGTGGCGGTTTATTTCTAAATTGTCTTCCTGGTTTAAAGCCGCAGAGGCGGCGGTTGCTAATACCTCCTACGCTCTGCAGGGCACGCCGACAACGGCCGCGTCGGCTGTGTCCATTAAGATTAAGGCGGAAAATGAATTTGGCGCTGTTTCCGAAAGAGAATTTTTACTTAATATCAATAATTATTGTGGTGATGGTGTGCGTCAGGCTCCAAATTCAGAGGGGCGGGGAGGATTTTATAACGATGGTCATGAGGATTGCGACGGCAATAGCGGTATTATTTCAGATCGTTCGCAGATTGGTAGCACCTCACCTACATTACAGTATGGCTGTACTACTAAGCTCGGCAGTGCTGTGCCTTACCCGATAATGAATACATATTATTGTATTTATCTTTCCGCTGATGACCCCAACGGTGGCGGCTACTGCGGTGATGGTATTTGTCAAGCGCGGATTATTCGCAATAATCAACTTACACCTTGGGAAATAGGTGGTTATTGTCTCGAAGACTGTACTTGTGCTGGCGACCATCTGGTGCCAGTCGGCGATAGCTGCGAGTGCGAAACAGGTTGGTATGATTGTGATAGTGAGGCTTTGGGCTGTGAAAGTGAGAAACCCTGCGACGGTTGTGGGGCTGATCAGTATGAATGTGGAAATCAATGTTTTTCGAAAAACTCTTTTGACTGTGGCTTATATTCGTCTAAGTGTTACAGTAATTCCGGCACTTCTTGCACTACTAGTTGTCCTAGTGGTTATTATAATTGTAACGGCACTAATGAGTGTGAGAGCACTTCTTGCGTCTGTCCAGATGGACAACATTGGGAAGCTAATGTTTGGCCTGATGGCGCGTGTGTTGCCAATACTCCCGCCGGTTGTCCTAATGGGATGTTGCAGTGTGGCACCACCGGTTTAAATTGCTATAACCCTGACACCCAGCAGTGTTGCAGCAATAGCACTGTCTGCGGCATCAATCAATATTGTTGTAATGTTAGTAGTCAGATTCTAACTTGTGTCAATAATTATGTTACGTGTTATATTATCATGTCAGGTGGTAATAGTGGGGCTTCTAATTAATTATTTTTTAAGGTACCTATAAATTAAAGCAAGCCCTTTAGATCCCCCAATAAAATAGGGGTTGGAAATATAATAGAGCCAGTTAAAATATTAACAATTCATATTTAAGGCATCAGTCAAACAACGGTAGGACACTTTTAATAAGTATCACTATCGCCGTAACGATTTTCAATCAGTTACCTATGCGAGCTCTATTACCAGTAGGCTCAAGTGTGCTGAGACGATAAGGATCTCTGAATTATGAAAACGATCTTAAAGGATCATATCTTTAAGCAGAGTATCCTATCGTTGCTTGACTGATGCAAATTCCCGAAAGATAGTTTGGTCAGTTAACATCGCAAAAATAATTGAACATAATTTTCTGGCCGTCGCCACCTTGGCTTTCCCCGTCCCCTTGTTCTTCTTGAGTTTTCGGTAGAAGCTGGCCAAGCGGTTGGCGTGTCGACAGTTAGAGCTAACGGCGTTAATCAATGTCTTCCGGAGCCAAATTGAACCCCGTTTCGTGATCCGTCCGTGTCTGATTTTATCGGCCGAAGCGTAAGTCGAAGGAATGAGACCAGCATAGGAGCATAATTTATTAGCACTAGAGAATCTGGATATATCTCCGATTTCTGATTTAATAACCAGCGCCGAGAAAAAACTAATACCCGGAATAGTCATCAGTAGTTTACAGTCATAATCCGCTTTGGCCGTATTTTCAATATTATCCGATAATTCCTTAATTTGTTTCCCTAAATAATCCAGCGTGAGAAGATATCGATTCAGCTCATCTCTAAAAATCGGTCTTAGTTCCAAGGCCTTGAGCCAGTTCATTCCCGCTACCCCGTATAAATTAGTATATTCGTGTTTAGAGTTAGTTTTAAACAGCACCGAATGGATTTTGTTCTTGATTCTCGTTTGCATTTCCACGTATTGTATCCGTTGTCTAACCAGTTCTTTTAGATCCCGTATATCTCTAGGTTGAATATAGGCGAGGGGCAACATCTTCGTCCGAAGCAAATCAGCTAAAATTCGAGAGTCCACCTTATCGTTTTTCATTTTCGAGAAAGCAATCGCTTTCGTGGCCAAGGGATTGGACAATACCGTCTGGCAGCCCAATGATTCCAGGTTCTCATAGAAGGGTAGCCAATTCATCGTTGACTCTACCGCCACCAGATTATTGCCGGCATAGCGAGAAAAGAACTTCGCCACTTTATCCGTATCGGTGGAGATTTCCCCTTGTTTCTTAATCTTACCAGTCAAGTTCATTACCGTTATATAGGCCGTCTTCTTATGCAAATCAACTCCAATATAGTTTTGATAACTAGTGGTCATATTTTTCACCTCCTCTCCAGCTACATTTTATCTTTCTAGTTTAACACTTTTATATATATTAATTTATAGCATTATGAAAAAAAATAGTATTATAATTATCGGAGCGGTTATTTGTTTAATAGTAGTGTTTGTCTTACTGTATTTTTTCCGGGATGAGCCGTCAACACAGACCCCTTTGTTGAACGACGTCCAGCCTCAGTCGGTAGCGCCGGTATTAATGACAGCAGAGGAAAAAAACAGCCTTTTTATTCCGGTCGATAAAGAAGTTCAAGTGTTACGTCGTAATGCCGACGGCGAAATTATGACTTACAAGATTATTGAAAGCCAAGATCAAATTATAAATAATGGTTCATTATTTCCTTCTAATTCCTCAGAACTTAAGTAGGGATGCATTTTTTTAGATTATAAGTTATAATATAATCAAGGGTTTTTCTATAAAAAGGGTTTTTTTATAAAAAATAATGAGAAAATTATGTTTAACGATTTAAACAAACAAGTTCCGGCTAGCAATGCTGTTGATGATATTTTTGCCGAAACTGAATCTACAGTTCGCTCATCCGAACAAAAAGTAAATATTGAAGCTCAATCGGCTGGCTTATCGGCTCCATTTGCGGGAGAAGATAAGTCTGGGGATAATTCTTCCGGGGTAAAAATAAAATTTATATTGATTATAATTTTAGCCCTAGTAATTTTAGCCGCTGCCGCCTATTTAGTTTATGCAAAAATTACGCGCAATGCCGCTGATCAAGCTTTAGATAGTCCTGTTTTAAATAATAATGTTGCGCCAATTGTAAAAACCGATAATAGTGTCGGTGCTGTAGTTATGCCCGAGGTGCAAAGCCCAGAAGTAAACGCTACCGCTACCACGTCAGATATTTCTCCAGTCGTTACGCCTAATATTATTTCGGCAACAGAAACCCCGGTGGCAGTCACTGCCCCGGTTGATTCTGATGGCGATAGTTTGACGGACGCAGAGGAAACAATTCTGGGCACCAACATTAACCTAATCGATTCCGATTTTGATGGTCTATCTGATTATGAGGAATTGAGAGTTTACGGCACCAATCCTTTAAATCCCGATACCGACGGTGATAGTTATCATGACGGCGATGAAGTAAAAAATGGCTATAACCCTAAAGGTGTGGGCGCTCTGTAACCCCGCTTCGTATCTGCTCATTTTATGGCTCTTGCTAATCAAAAATTAAATAAAAAAGATTCTACCGTTGGCGGTGTACGTTTATATTTACGCATTCATGTTATGCCTGTATTAAATAAGCCCTTGCGCGGTCGGGCTTGGCAATGGATTAGCCCTTTTGTCGCTCTGGCTATTTTGATTGTTGCTATCTTTTATTTTTTAGCTGATTAATATGGATAGTAAGAATAAAAAAATGCCAAATAAAGATGACCAGGAATTACAAGAGCGTTTGCAAAAAGACTTTATTGTTCGTAATATGCCAGCGCTTACTAGTTTGAGTGGCGCTAGTTATGGCGATAAAGAAGAAAAAGGTGTTAATCATCGTCAGGCTGGGGATAACGGTGGCAAGCCTAAGGATAATAAGCATCAGTCAACGGGAATAATTATTATTAGTGCTGGATTAATAGTAGCGGCAGGTTTATTTTATGCCGCTTATCATTTTTTAATTTTGCCGGCAATGCGACCATCGGTTGCCGTTAATACCGCTCCGGTGGCTGAAGTTACTGAGTCGTCCGTCGCTGAAGAAGAAGAAAAGGCGCAAACAGCCACAATTGTGCCCGAGACGATGGTTGCTCCAGTGGTAGAAGAGCTGGTAAATAGTGTTGAACCAGATAGCCAAGATAGCAATATTGTCTCGTTACCAATCGTAGTCGATTCTGATAATGACGGTCTTAGCGATGTTTCTGAGGTTTTTTTGGGTACTAATCCTCAATTAGCTGATTCCGATTCTGATTCTTATCCTGACAAACAAGAAATAATCGCTGGCTACAATCCTCTCGGCGGTGGTAAATTGTCTGACAACGGTTTTTCTATTTATGTTGATCCGAATGGTTTTTTTGTTGATGTTTATCCGCAGAATTGGACGGTTAATATCGTCAATCAAAATTCCGTTTTATTTGCCGCTCCTGACCAATCTTTTATTCAAATTGCCCGCGAGGAAAGTGATCAGCCTTATGATAACATTCTCGCTTGGTACAGCAGTCAGTTTTCCGATGCCTCTACTTTGGATGTCAGCCGTTTCTTGGAGGGCAATATGGGGATTGGTATTATTAGTGCTGACCAGCAAATAGTTTATTTTTTAGACCGTGACAGATCTCATATTTTCGTGGTTTCTTATATTAAATCAACTGAGTCCATGCCTTATCTGGAAATTTTTAAGACGATGGCCGCTGTTTTAATGTTTCCTTAAATCATTATAAGGTCAGGAAATCTTATATAAAAAAGCCATCCCTAAGCAGGCGGTGGCTTTTTAAATGCGGGGAGGTTATTAAGAGGAGGTTTCTATTCTTTAGAAATTATTTTATCTATCAAACCGTATCTTTTCGCTTCTTCGGCGCTCATAAAATTATCGCGGTCACTGTCCTTTTCAATAATATTTATTTTTTGGCCGGTATGTTGAGCCAATATTTTATTCATTTTGTCTTTTATCTTTAAAATGTGCTCAGCTCTGATTTTAATATCTGAAGCTTGGCCTTCGGCTCCTCCCATTACTTGATGAATCATAATTTCACTATTTGGTAAAGCCAGTCGCTTTCCTTTGGCGCCAGCCGCTAAGAGAATAGAGGCCATCGAGGCGGCCAGGCCGACGCAAATAGTTGATACCGGACATTTTATATATTGCATGGTATCATAGATGGCTAAACCGGCAGAGACAGAGCCCCCGGGGGAATTAATGTAAAATTTTATATCTTTGTCTTTATCCTCGGCTGCCAAGAAGAGCATCTGAGCGATGACGATATTAGCCACATGATCGTCGATTTCCTCGCCAAGAAAAATTATGCGGTCTTTAAGGAGGCGGGAATAGATGTCATAAGCCCTTTCCACTTGTCCTTCTTTTTCAATAACGGTTGGTATTAAGGTCATAAAGTTAATTTATATTATTTTTGCTATTATTAAAAATTATATGGCAGACATCTTCTTTTGTAAAGCCTTGTCTTGATTTTTTCGTGTTTTTAGTCTAAGATTTTAAAAGTTTCTAATCTTTGGCAATAAATTAACCAAAATCTATGTCTCAAACGCAAAAGTTTTCTAATTTTATGAAACGCCATCACCAACGCTGGTTGTTTTTATTAGTAGTAGTTTTTGCTTTTCTCGGATTTATATTAGCGGCTGGCAATTACTATAATCGCGGTGTTCAGGCTTTGGCTAATGCCACCAATAATATTATCGTTTTACCAAAGGCGCCAGACAGTCCCTTTGTTCTCGGTTTAGATTTACAAGGGGGGACACAATTGGTATATGAAGCCGATGTTGCCCATATCGCTGAAGGCGATCGTCTCAATTCTCTTGAGGGTGTGCGGGACATTATTGAACGGCGGGTTAACAGCGCTGGCGTCAGTGAGCCGATAGTCCAGATTAATCGCACTTTGCAGGGTGATTATAGAGTTATTGTAGAGTTAGCGGGTATTAAGGATGTTAATGAAGCCATTAAGTTAATTGGGGAAACGCCGTTATTGGAATTTAAAGAACAAAGTACAGAGGCGCAAGCAGCGACGGTCGAACCTAATGCAGAAGCCGTTGCCTTTAACAAACAAGTGGAAATTAAAGCCCAGGCTGCTTTAAATGATTGGAAATCAAGTAGTGATTGGCAGGCAATAGCGGATAAATATCAAGCTAAGAATGAGATAAAAAATGATATTACCGCTGACAATGAGCCAGCTTTAGCGGCGGCTTTGCAAAATCTAGCGCCTAATACTATTGTTGCTTCTCCAATTAATGAAGGGCAGTCTTTGATTATTGCTAAGCTTATTGACAAGAAAGAAATAGACAATCCTTTTAAGGATGAATCTGGGCAAGAGCCGGTTATTACTTCATATTCGGCGCAATTGTTGTCTTTTCCGCTTCAGGATGAATCACCCGTTCTGAGTTTAGGTGATAATTGGAAAAATACTGAACTTTCAGGTAGAAATTTAAAGAGGGCAACCTTGCAATTTAATCCTCAAGATAATTCTCCGGAAGTAGCTCTAGAATTTGATAGTGAGGGCGGAAAAATGTTTGCAGACATTACTGAGCGTAATATCGGCAAACCAGTGGCCATCTTTTTAGACGGTTATGCTATCAGTGTGCCCACTGTTAACGATCGTATCCCCGATGGCCGTGCCGTTATTTCCGGTCATTTTAACGTCCAGGAAGCTAAGTTATTGGTGCAACGTTTAAATACCGGCGCTTTGCCTGTGCCGATTAATTTAATCGGTCAGCAGACCATTGGCGCCAGTCTTGGTCAGAAATCAATCAGTAATAGTGTAAAAGCCGGTTTAATTGGGTTTACTTTAGTGGCTTTGTTTATGATTATTTTCTATCGCTTACCCGGTTTAATGTCCGTTATTTCTTTAGGTATTTACGTTTTAACAGTTTTAACCATCTTTAAGTCGACGCCGATTTGGTTGGCCTTATTATTTATTCTCTTGCTGGTTCTATTATTCATCAGTGTCTTTAATCATTTAAAGATATTTGATGGCGTCTTTTCGGCTTTACTTTTCTTGGTC
Organism: Parcubacteria group bacterium ADurb.Bin115; assembly: GCA_002070735.1. GTDB lineage: Bacteria > Patescibacteriota > Patescibacteriia > Patescibacteriales > UBA12465. Next base: position 20,358 of record MWDX01000008.1, on the reverse strand, counting down.
ATTCTCGCTTTCTTGGTGTTTTATGCCAACCAACCGGTGACTTTGACTTTAGCAGGTATTACCGGTTTCATCTTGTCTATCGGTATGGCCGTTGATGCTAATGTGTTGATTTTTGAACGCATGAAAGAGGAATTGCGTTCTGGTAAACCTTTGGCGGCGGCTCTAGATGATGGCTTTAAGCGCGCTTGGCCTTCAATTAGAGACGGTAATATTACCACTATTTTGACTTGTTTTATCTTGATGGGGTTTGGTACCGGTCTGGTTAAGGGTTTTGGCGCCACTCTGTTTATTGGTGTTTCCATCTCCATGTTTAGCAGTATTGTTATTACTTATATTTTATTAAAAATGTTTAAAAGCTCTTGGTTGGATAAGCATCGCTGGCTGTTAGGTTTTACTCGCACTAAGTAATAAAGTAGGGGCGGCATTATTTATGCGCTCTGTCTGAATATATGAATTTACAAATCATTAAACATCGTAATCTTTGGTTGTCACTATCTGGAATTATGGTAGTTGCCTCCATTATTTTTATTTCCCTTTGGGGGTTGAAATTCGGTCTTGATTTTACTGGCGGTAGCTTATTGGAGGTAAAATTTACCAGCGGTCAACCGTCCGTTTCTACGGTCCAAGCTGGTTTAAATGACACCCAAGTCAGCAGTCTGATTATCCAGCCAACTGAAGATTCAATGATTCTTCGTTTTCAAGAAAGTGATGAAGATACTCATCAGGCGGTTGTAAACGCTTTAAGACAGTTACCGGAGGCTCAAGCCGGCTTGGAAGAAGTACGCTTTGAAGCCATTGGCCCTTCAATTGGCCAGGAATTGCGCAGTAAAGCCTTTTGGTTGATGTTTTTTGTCTTAATCGTTATCATTATCTATATCGGTTTGGCCTTCCAGCGCGTTTCCAAGCCGGTAGCTTCTTGGAAATATGGGCTGACAGCCATTATTGCCCTTTTTCATGATTTGTTGATTACTATCGGTGTTTTTTCTTTGCTCGGTCATTTTTACGGCGTAGAAATTAATACTACCTTCGTTGTCGCCCTTTTAACCGTGCTTGGTTATAGCGTTAATGACACTATTGTCGTGTTTGATCGAACCCGTGAGAATTTGCCTAAGAGTACCGGCAGTTTTGCCGAGACCGTTAATTCTAGTTTGAATCAGACTCTCGTGCGCTCTATTAACACGGTAATCACTACTTTATTGGCTTTATTGGCAGTTTTATTCTTTGGCGGCGATTCTATTCGTGAATTTGTTCTAGCTTTAATTATTGGTATTTTTTGTGGCGCTTACAGTTCTATCTTTGTGGTCAGCCCCCTCTTGGTTGTTTGGCAGCGCTTACAGAAACGCTAAATTTAATTATTACTTACAAAACTCCAAGCTCGCAATGGTTTGGAGTTTTTTTATATGTTATACTAAAAGTAGATAATTTATTTGCTTTATGGACAGGAAGAGTTTGAATATCAAGAGAATATTATCATTCTTTTTGCCTAGTTTTTATTGGCTGGCTTTATTGGCGGTCCCCTTGAGCGTTTCTTATTTTTTTCCTATAGCCAGTCCTTTTGTCTTAATAAAGAGCGCTTGGTTACAAATTTTAGCCGCCCTCACTTTGTTAGTTTTTTTGTTTTTTGTAGTTTTTAGAAACGGTCAGAGCCAAGTATTTTTCAAGGAAAAATCTTGGTGGCGCGCTATTTTACCGGTGTGGATTTTTTGGCTGGCTTTATCCGTTTTATCTTTCTGGTCGCTTAATCCTTGGCAGTCTTGGTTTGGTTCATATCTGCGACAAACTGGTATTTTATTTTATTTTTGGCTGGCTATTTGGTATAGTTTTATAATTTATTATTTTGGTGGTTTTTATAGGCCGGAAAATAGGGTTGTTTTTTGGCTGCGCGGAGTGCGCCTTAGCGCTTTATTAATGTCAATTGCCGGCGCTTTTGCCGGTCTTTATGCCTTTTTGCAGTTTTGTGGGTATGATTTAGTGGTTTGGCAAGAATCTCAGCTTTATAGTCGCGCCATTGGTACCTTGGGTCAGCCTAATTTTTTAGGCTCCTTTTTACTTTTTTCTTTGGCCATGGCCGCTTATTATTTTTTTGATTCTAAACGGTTTTTAAATAAATTTTTAGCTTTACTGATGTTTCTCTTGCAATTAGCCGGTTTAGTTGTTAGCGCTTCTCGAGCGGCCTGGTTGGCGTTAATTGTGTCTACTATTATTTTGCTGGTGTTGTTTGCGTGGCAACGTTGGCGCTGGCGTGCTCTGGTGGTTGCCCCGATTTTATTATGGTTTTTTTCGACTTTTTTTTACTTATTAATGCCCGCCCGTTTTAGTTCTTTAACGGATTTTAATTCCGGTAGCCTGGCTTTGCGTTTTTCTTTCTACCGTGCATCTTTCCAGATTATAAAGGAAAATCCTTGGTTTGGGGTCGGTTGGGAAAATGGCGAGGAGGCTTTTATTACCCATTATCAGCCTGAATGGGGGGTTTTAATGAATGTAGATTCGTTGACTGATAAAGCCCACAACAGTGTTCTTGATATTATTATCCAGACGGGCATTATTGGCTTATTTTTTTGGATGCTTTTGTGTATATTTTGGGTTTGGCAGTGTTGGCGGTTATATCACTCGTCCGTTGGCAAAAAATTTTCCTTAGCCTCGATTTTTGCCTTGCTTGCTTATAGTTTGACTTTGATGGTGGGAATTTCCGACATTAGCAGTATTTTTTATTTTTGGGTGATTGCCGCTTTGGTGTCCGCCGGAAACCTTAGTCTGGGAAAGACGGGCTCGTCTTGTGTTTTATTTGCCCGCACGAAGAAGAATTTTCGTTTTTTTACAAGACGTCCGTTTAACTTAAGTTTGGGAGAATGGTTGATAAAAATCGGTGGCGGTGTTTTTGGCCTTTTGGCTCTAGGCCAGATTTATTTCAGTCTGTCTGCCTTACAGGCCGATTATTACTTTTTGCAGATTCGTCGACTTTTACCGGCTCGAGAGTATTTTACCGTTTCTGTAATTTTATCTTATCTTGATAGAAGTGCTCTCAATCCAGTGGCAAAATCGTACTATCATACTTCTTTGGCTTCGTATATTTTGTCTGATTGGTCCAATTTGGAAGATTTAAATTCACAGTATTTACTCCGCCATGAATTATCTCGTATTTTATCTCAGTCTTTTTTGCCTGGATATAATGAGCGTTTGTTGTCGGCCCGTCTGCAATGTTTCTTATCGGGGCCGGAAACAGCTTCTCCCTTATTTGCAGAATTAATCGCTGCCAGTCCGCAGCGTCCGGCGTCTTATCGAGATTATGCCCAGTGTTGGCAAATAAATGGTGGAAATTCGGAGGCGTTATCTTTATATCGCGATGTTCTACGTTTACTGCCGTCAGCTGATAATTCTTTACTAAATGATGACCATCGTGCTTATTTAAATTTTTATATTTCCCGTATTTATACGGAGATGGCTTTGGCCCAGGAAAACTCCGGCCAGTTGACTCAAGCCCTTGAATCCTTACGTCTAGCTTATTCTGCTTATCCTGAAGACCTTATTAATTTACAAAAAAGAGCTGATATTTATGGGCGCCAAAAAGAATATAATCTTGCTCTTTTTTGGTTGGAACACGCCTATCGGCGCCAGCCCGGTTCTTATTATTGGCCGCTGGCAATTTCAAATGTTTATAATCTTCTCGGTGAAGAGGCCTTAGCGGCTAGTTGGTATAGTCAGGCACTTATTCTTAACCCCGATTTAAAGCCGGCACCTTAGCCAGATTTTATTCATATGCTTTTAATATTGATAATTATTATTGCCCTGGGATTGTCGTTTGGCAGTTTTGCCAATTGCTTAGTGTGGCGACTCTATCGTCAAGAAAAGATTAGTGGCCGTTCCTATTGTCCGCGCTGTTTAAAAAAGCTTTGGTGGCACGATAACATTCCTTTGTTTAGCTACTTGCGCCTGGGTGGACGCTGCCGTTTTTGTCATCAACCTATTTCCTGGCAGTATCCGGCGGTTGAAGTGATTGTAGCGGGATTGTTTGTATTTTTTTGGTTTAAACACCTCGGTTTTGCCTGGGTAGATTTAGAGACTTTGAGTTTGTTTTTTAATTTTGATTTTTGGCTAGCTTTAATTCGTGATTATCTAGCGGTTTTTGTGTTGACGGTGGTATTCGTTTTTGACCTGCGTTTTTATTTAGTGTCAAATGCAGTGGTAATTCCGGCGGCTCTTGTTTTTGCTGGTTTAAATTTATTATTGGGAGCTTCGTGGTATGTTTTATTTCTCGGCATTGCTGGCGCGGTGGCTTTCTTTGGTTTGCAATTTTTAGTAACGCGCGGCCGTGGTTTGGGTGAAGGCGATATTTGGCTAGGCTTGCTTTTGGCCTCTCTTTTCCCTGATTGGAGTCTACTTATTCTGGCTATTCTTTCTGCCTATCTTTTAGGCACTATTGTCGGTCTGGTTTTAATAATTGCCGGACGGAAGGAATGGAGCTCTAAATTACCTTTAGGCGTTTTTTTAGCAGTAGGGGCGTTGATTACTTTAGCCTGGGGACCGGCGCTGCTGACCGCTTATTGGTCTTTCCAGTTGTGAAGATTTAAAAAATTGATTATAATGTAATAAGTATGGCTTAAATCGCTGGATGTTTATTTTTTAGCTAAAATCCGGCGTCTATTTTTCAATATTTATGAAAAATGACATTATTGCTGGTTTGGATATCGGTTCCACCGCTGTCCGTTTAGTAATTGGACAGAAGATTTCCGGTCCGACCGGTGATGAAATTCAAATTATTGGTGCCGTTTCTTCTCCTACCGCCGGCGTCAGCAAGGGCATAGTAACTAGCATTGAAGAAGCAACTTCTTCTATCTCCGCTTGTCTGGAAAAAGCGGAGCGTATTGTTGGTGTGCCTATTACCAGTGTCTGGGTAGGGATTAATGACCCTAATATAAAATGTGAGCGCAGCAAAGGAGTGGTGGCCGTTAGTAAGAGCGATGGTGAAATCAGCGAGGCAGATGTTAATCGAGCAATTGAAGCGGCTAGAGCTTTGGCCGTACCGGCTAATTATGAAATTTTACATGTCATGCCGATTAAGTTTAGCGTTGATAATCAAATCGATATTAAAGATCCTATCGGTATGAGCGGTATTCGTTTGGAGGTTGAAGCCTTAATTATCCAAGGTTTAAGTACTCAGACTAAAAATTTAACTAAAGCCATTTTTCGCACCGGTTTAGAAATTGAAGATTTAGTTATTTCTCCTTTAGCGGCGGCGGAAGCCGTATTGACCCCTAAACAAAAAGATTTGGGCGTAGCCTTAATCAACATCGGTTCTTCCACCACTTCATTGGCTGTTTATGAAGAGCGTAATCTTTTGCATGCTGCGGTTTTGCCTATCGGTTCTGAATATATTACCAATGATATTGCCCTCGGTCTGCGTTGCCCGATTAATTTAGCGGAAAGGATTAAATTAGAATATGGCAGCGCCAATCCTGATGCCTTTGAAAGTGATGATGAGGTGGATGTTACTCGTTTGGTTAAAGAGGAAGAGGTTAATGATGATATTAGTTTGGTTTCCAGAAAATATATTGCTGAAATTATTGAGGCTAGAGTAGAAGAAATTTTTGATAAGGTTGATAAAGAACTAAAAAAAATTGATCGTTCAGGAATGTTGCCGGCCGGCGTAGTCTTTACCGGTTCCGGCGCTCAACTTGACGGCATGATTGAAGCGGCTAAGCGTAAATTGCGCTTGCCGGCGGCTTTAGGCCAGAGCAAAAATATCAGCGTCGTTATTGATAAGGTGAAGAGCCCTGAATTTTTGCCAGCTTTAGGCTTAGTTCTTTGGGGAGCACATGAATATCCAAGTCAAGGCTCAGGTAATTTGCGAAAGAATATTGGCGATATTTTTGGTAAGGCAAAAAATATTTTTCAAAAAATTATTCCAAGATAAACTAAACGAAGAATAGCCGCTTTCCCTATTCAAAGTAAGCGGAGATTCGATCAGAATTATGGCAGAGGTAAAACCAGAAATAGAAACATTTGCAAAAATAAAAGTTGTCGGTGTCGGCGGCGGTGGCGGTAGCGCTATCAACCGGATGATTGGAAATGGCATTAGAGGGGTGGAGTTTGTGGCTATTAATACCGATATCCAAGCTTTGCATTATAATAAGGCTAGCGAGAAAATTCACATTGGTAAGGCGGTTACTAAAGGTTTAGGTGCGGGCATGAATCCTGATTTAGGCAAGAGCGCTGCTGAGGAATCGCAGAATGAAATTAGAGAGGCGCTTAAGGGTTGTGATATGGTGTTTGTTACTTGCGGCTTAGGTGGGGGTACCGGTTCCGGCGCTTCGCCGATTGTAGCCCAAATTGCTCGCGATTTAGGCGCTCTTACCGTAGCGGTGGTAACCAAGCCTTTTCTTTTTGAAGGCGGCCAAAGAAAGAATATTGCTGATCGCGCTTTTGCCGATTTAGCGGATAAAGTCGATACTATCATTACCATTTCTAATGATAAGCTTTTGCAGGTGGTAGACAAAAGAACTTCCTTACTTGAAGCTTTTGCCATCGCTGATGATGTTTTACGTCAAGGAGTTCAAGGTATAGCAGAAATTATTACCGTACCGGGCGTCATTAATGCTGATTTTGCTGATGTTAAGGCGGTTATGGCTAATGCCGGTTCGGCCTTGATGGGTATTGGCCAGGCCAGCGGTGAAAATAAGGCAATTGAAGCGGCTAAAGCGGCAATTAACTCCAATTTATTGGATATGTCTATCGATGGTGCTCGCGGTATTGTCTTTACCATTACCGGCGGTCCTGATTTGAGCATGAATGAAGTTAGTGATGCCGCTAAGGTTATTACTTCCGCCGCCGATGAAGACGCCAAAATTATTTTTGGTGCAGTTATCGACGACAAGATGAAAGACCAGATAAAGATTACGGTCGTGGCTACCGGTTTTGACGGTAAGAGCAAGAGTTCAAAAGTCGAGCTTAAAAGCTATACTCCCAATCCTTTTGTTGAGAGTGAGAATGAAAAAGAATCAACACCTGCTTCCGCTCTCTGGGGGAACAAGAAGGCAAAAATACCAACTATCAAGAATATACCTTTACAGCCTTTAGTGGAGAAGCGTCAAGAAAAAATGTCGGAACCAGAAAAGACCGAAGAAGACGATTTAAGTGTGCCCGCTTTTATTCGGAAGAAGATGAGTAATTAATGTTTTAGGCCATGAATATTGATTTTTGCGTGCCCGTTTACAATGAAGAAGAAATTTTCTCGGCTAACGCAGAACGGATTTGGCGTTTTTTACAATCATTCATGTGTGAATACGATTGGCACTTGATTTTTATCGTCAATGGCTCCAATCAAAAATTTATTGATTTAGTTCAAGATTTTGTTAATAAACACGGGCCTCAATCGGCCTGTTTTATTATTTCAGAAAGTGGCAAGGGAAGAGCTATTAAATTTTATTTTGATCAAAGTAAGGCCGATTTTTTGGTATATATGGATATTGATTTGGCCGTAGATTTGTTTAATTTGCCTCAATTGCTGGCGCCGCTTTTAAGCGATAAGGCCGATCTTTGTTTCGGCTCGAGAATGTTGCCGGCTTCAGTGAAAAATCGTTCTTGGTTTCGAGAAATCAGCTCCAAGGTCTATCTTAGGCTGTCGCGCAAATTGTTGGGTCACCGTTTTACTGATTTACAATGTGGTTTTAAGGCTGTCAGTCAAGAAGCCTGGAAATCGATTACTCCCTTAATTTTAGATAAAGCCTGGTTTTTTGATACTGAGCTTATCTGTTTGGCGCAAAAAAAACTTTTACGACTCCAGGAAATACCCGTTGATTGGTCAGAGAATCGCTATATTAAGCGCCGTAGCAAAGTTAAGGTTTGGAAAGAGGCTTGGGTGTTCTTATTTTTGACCTTTAAATTAAGAAGTCGCCTGCAGAGGATGTGATCTTTTGTTTTTTCTTATATTTTCTGTTTAAAGGCTGAATAATTATCCACAAGCCGCCTGGCAAAGGGGCGGTTTTTTTAATTTTTGTATGAATATTGGCTGATTTTGACCAGAGTTTTTAATTCTGCTATAATAAAAATAATTACAATATTTAGTGGTTGATGATGAAAAAGCCCCACAAAATATAGCTTTTATCGTTTTTTATGAAATGCCCCGTCTGCTATTATAATGATACTAAGGTCGTGGATTCTCGGGTGGCCCCCGATGGTCTTTCCATCCGTCGTCGCCGCGAGTGTCTGAAATGTAATTTTCGCTTTTCTACCTATGAAGAAATTGAAATTTTAGATTTGATGATTGTTAAGCGAGATGGCCGGCGTGAATCCTATAGCCGGGAAAAATTAGTGAACGGTTTGAGAAAATCTTTAGAAAAAAGACCGGTAACGGAAGATAATTTTAAACGGATTATCCATGGCATTGAAAGAGACTTGCAGAAATTAAGACAAGGCGAAGTTACTTCCCGACAAGTTGGACAGATAGTAATGAAACACCTTAAAAAGATGGATCAAGTCGCTTATATCCGCTACGCCTCGGTTTATGAATCTTTTAAGGATGCCAACGAATTTAGGCGCGAGCTTAATAAGCTGATTAAAGATAAAAAAGAAAAATAAATTAAATAATAGAATGGCGATGGCGCTTTGAAGATTTAAGGTTAGGGTGATTAGTTTTAAATCTTCAATTTCGCGATTGTTTTCAACCCCATGTCAGAAATCATCAGCCAAATCCGGAAACGTTCCGGCGACATTGTTGGTTTTAGCCAACAAAAAATTAAAGACGCTATCTATAAAGCGGCTTTATCAGTGGGTATCGACGATGAAGAAATGTCCGCCCGTTTTAGTGAAGAGGTGGTAAAAAAGATTGCCGCTAAATTTCACAAGAATAGCATTCCTGCAGTTGAAGAAATACAGGACATTGTGGAAGAGGTTTTAATTGAACATCGTCAAATCAAAACCGTTAGGGCTTATATTATTTATCGTGACCAGCATCGTCAGTTAAGAGAGTTGAACAAAGCTACCTCCGATGAAAAATTGATGGAAGATTATTTGGGTAAGGCCGATTGGCGTTTGAAGGAGAATAGTAACATGAGTTTTTCCGTTCAGGGTCTTAATAATTATATCGCTTCCTCTATTTCCGCCCGTTATTGGTTGAATAAGCTCTATCCCCAGACAATCCGCGATGCTCATGTTAATGGCGATATTCATATCCATGATTTAGGCCTGTTGGCCCCATATTGCTGCGGCTGGGATTTGAAAGATTTATTAGTTAAAGGTTTTGGCGGCGTTCCTGAAAAGGTCCAAAGTAAGCCAGCTAAACATTTTCGCAGCGCTCTTGGCCAAATTGTTAATTTCTTTTATACCATGCAGGGAGAGGCGGCTGGAGCGCAGGCTTTTGCCAATTTTGATACTTATTTAGCCCCTTTTATTCGTTATGATAATTTAAGCTATAAGGAAGTTAAGCAGGGCTTGCAGGAGTTCATGTTTAACATTAACGTTCCTACTCGCGTCGGTTTCCAGACTCCTTTTACCAACATCACTTTGGATGTAACTCCTTCTAAATTAGTGGGCGAGGAGAACGTTATTATTGGTGGGCAGATAATGCCGGAAAAATATAAGGACTTTCAAGCGGAAATGGATATGTTCAACCAGGCTTTTGCGGAGGTGATGCTGGAGGGCGATTCTACTGGGCGTGTTTTCGGCTTTCCAATTCCGACCTATACCATTGACAAGAATTTTGACTGGGAGAGAGAATGCTTGAAACCGGTCTGGGAGATGACGGCTAAATATGGCATTCCTTATTTTTCTAACTTTGTTAACTCCGACATGGACAGGGATGATGCCCGTTCAATGTGTTGCCGCTTACGTTTGGATAACAGGGAATTACGTAAACGTGGCGGCGGTCTCTTCGGCGCCAATCCTTTAACCGGCAGTCTTGGGGTTGTTACTTTAAATTTAGCGCGCATCGGCTATGTCGCCAAGAGCAAAGAGGAATTTTTGGAAAGAGTTTATAAATTAATGGATATTGCTAGAGATAGCTTGGAAATAAAGCGCAAGATTATTGAGAAATTTTCCGATGACGGTTTATATCCCTATTCCACTCACTATTTGGCAGACATTAAGGCTCGTTTTGGCGCTTACTGGCAGAATCATTTCAATACTATAGGTATTAACGGCATGAATGAGGCTTTGGTAAATTTATTAGGTAAAGATATTACTACCCCCGAAGGTCATGCCTTCGCTTTAGAAGTTATGGATGCCATGCGCGAGCGTTTGATGGATTATCAGAACGAAACCAATAATTTATATAATTTAGAGGCTACCCCGGGTGAGGGCTCTACTTATCGTTTTGCTAAAAAAGATTTGGAAATTTATCCAGATATACATTTTGCCAATACTGAGGCAGTGAAAAACGGCGCCGCTCCTTATTACACTAATTCCACTCATTTACCGGTAGGTTTCTCTGATGATATTTTTGCCGCTTTAGATTTGCAGGATGATTTGCAGGTTAAATATACCGGCGGCACTGTTCTTCATGGCTATTTAGGCGAACGTCTGCCTGACGGTAACGCCGCTAAAAAATTAGTGCAAAGAATTATTAATAATTACCGTTTGCCTTATTTTACTATCACCCCGACTTTTTCTATTTGTCCTAAACATGGATATTTGTCCGGTGAACATAAATATTGTCCTAAGTGTGATGAAGAAATGGGCTTCACTAGTGCTGATATGCAGGCCGAGCGCTGCTCCGATTGTTAGTTTGTTTTATTTATAAATTTATTTTATAATATACTTAAGTAAAGCGTTTTAATTAAGCTTTTATACGCTTTATCTTAAGTCTCAATTTATATGAGCCCTATTACCACTCAGCGCCAAGAATGCATCGTTTACAGCCGTGTCGTCGGCTGGCTGACCCCAGTTAAAAGTTATAATCCTGGCAAGACTTCCGAATATAAGGATCGCAAGACTTTCAAGATTACCTGCTCTGAGTAATTAACTTTTCAGAGGGAAGCGGGGAAAGCCGTTATTAAAATCCCGGCTATCCTCTGGTTTTCCCATATGTTAATTGGTGGTTTAGAAAAATTAAGCCTCTTAGATTATCCTAATAATTTAGCCGCTATCGTTTTTACCCAAGGCTGTAATTTCCGTTGTCATTTTTGCTATAACCCTATGCTTGTCTGGCCCCGCTCAGAAAAGTTGGCGCCGGACGAAAAAGACAAAGATAAAGGTTATCCCCTTATTCAGGAGGACGACCTTTTTCTTTTTTTACAAAAGAGATTGGGTAAAATAGATGGCGTCGTTATTACTGGAGGCGAACCGACCTTGCACGCCGACTTACCCTCATTTATTAAGAAGATTAAGGCCATGGGATATTTGGTTAAACTTGATACCAACGGCACAAATTCTTTAATGCTTGAGACTTTATTCTCGGAAAAACTAGTTGATTATATAGCTATGGACATTAAAGCTCCTTGGCCAAAGTATGAAAAAGTTGTCGGCGTCCCGGTAAATTTAGAGAATTTGCAAAAAAGTGTTAAAATAATAATGTCTAGCGGTCTGCCCTATGAGTTTCGCAGCACCTTATTACCCGATTTGCACGATGCAAATGATGTCGAAGATATGGGAAAAATGATTCAGGGGGCGGAACGCTGGTATTTACAGAAATTTAAATCAGACACTAATCTGGTTAATGTTGATTTTGAAGGTAAAAATACTTTTTTAGATAAAGAATTGAAAGAATTAGCGCTTATCGGTTCCAAATTTGTTAAAGAGTGCCGAGCGCGCGTTTAAGTTTATGGACGACTTACCAAAGGAAGTTGATTCTCTGGCCTCAAGCGAGTCTGTAAAAACTGAGGATTTGGCTCTGCTCTTAAAAGAGAATCTGGAAATGAGTAAGGAGATAAGGGCGATGGTCAGGCATATTAATAATTATGTGGCGTGGCAGAGGATTTTTGGCTGGATAAAAGTTTTGTTAATTGTCATACCTTTGATTATCGGCATTTTATATCTCCCCCCGTTTCTTAAAGGCCTTTTGAGTCAGTATGAATCTTTAATCGGCGGCGGTTTAGGTAGTTAGTTTATTCTTTTGTTTATTATATGGATCAAGAAATAGCGGTTTTTGCACAAACGACTTTCCGTAACCAATTTAAGAAGTTTGGAATTAAAACTGACGATCGCCGTCGGCATATGTATTTAATTGGAAAAACCGGTATGGGCAAGTCTACCATTCAAGAGAATATGATTGTCGGTGACATTCGTGCCGGTCATGGTCTGGCCGTGGTTGATCCCCACGGCGATTTAGCGGAAAAAATTATTGAATATATCCCTTCAAACCGCATTCAAGACGTAGTCTATTTTAATCCTTCAGATATTGACTACCCCATTGCTTTTAATGTCTTGGAACAAGTTGATCCTCATTTGCGTCATTTGGTTGCTTCCGGTCTTTTAGGTGTGTTTCAGAAATTATGGGCTGACTCCTGGGGACCTAGGTTGGAGTATATTTTAAGAAACACTATTTTGGCAATTTTAGATTTTCCCGGCTCGACTCTTTTGGGGGTGGTGCGTATGCTTTCGGATAAATCCTATCGTAAGCGCGTAGTCGCCAATATAAAAGATCCGGTGGTTAAGGCCTTCTGGGAAAAGGAGTTCGCCTCCTATGCGGATAAGTTTGCTTCGGAAGCGGTCTCGCCGATTCAGAATAAGGTTGGTCAATTTCTTTCCAGTTCTCTGATGCGCAATATCATTGGTCAAGTCCGTTCCTCTTTCAATATTCGGGAAATCATGGACCAAGGAAAAATTTTAATCATGAATTTAAGTAAGGGAAGGATTGGAGAAGATAATTCTGCTCTTTTGGGGGCAATGATGATTACGAAGATTCAATTGGCGGCAATGAGCCGGGTTGATGTGCCCGAGAAAGAACGTAAAGACTTCTATCTTTATATCGATGAATTTCAGAATTTTTCCACTGACAGTTTTGCTAATATTTTATCGGAGGCTAGAAAATATCATTTAAACCTCATTTTAGCTCATCAGTATATTGAACAGTTGAGCGAAAAGGTCAAGCCGGCCGTTTTTGGTAACGTGGGTACGATAATAGCTTTTCGAGTCGGCGCCGCTGATGCTGAGGAATTAGCCAAGGAATTTGCTCCAGTTTTTACCGAAGAAGATTTGGTTAATTTGCCTAAATATGAAATGTATTTGAAATTGATGATAGATGGCGTTGCCTCTTCTCCTTTTTCCGCTAAAGGATTGCCGCCGCTTTCCGATGAAGAAAAGACTAATAATGTGGATCAAGTGATTGCTTATTCTCGGAAGAAATATGCTAGCAGTCGGGCTGAAGTCGAAGAGAAAATTTTACGCTGGCATGAGGCTCAAGACGATATTCCCTCCACCCCCATTCGTCCGGTGGCGCCGGCTTCGCCCCTTTTTGCCATGTCTCCTAAATCTTTAGAAGCAAAAACCGGAGTGTCTGCCATTAATCAACCTACGATTGCCAGGCAATCAGCAGAAAAAAATATTGAAAGGGGAAAAGCCATTCCTTCTTCAAGTCCTAAATTGCAAGAGCGTTTGATCTTTCAGGGCACTAACACCGCGGTCGCCCCGATAAAACAGGCAGGCGCATCTCAATCTAGCGCTCCCGTTTTCGGGATAAGAGCAGTAAAAAATCCGTCGGCAGCGAAAGGTTATCACGCTATTTGTTCGCGTTGTGGCGCCGAGACTACTACTGTGTTTGTGCCGGATGGTATTAGACCGGTTTTTTGTAAAGATTGCTTGAGTTTGAAGCGTCAAGAAAGAAAAAGAGAGGAGGATAATAGGCGTCAAGCTAAAGCAGAAGAGTTACAAGCTTTTAAAAATATTCCTAACCCTAGCCCCTCTTTGTCTTTATCCTCTTTGCGCCAAGCCCGGCCGGTAGATTTCCGTGGCCGTCCGGAAAAGATAGTTCCTCCAATTAAAAAAAATGATTTTCAAGAAGAAGGACAAGACATGGCCGAAGACGAGCTGATTGATTTTTCTCGGAGGCCAGAATAATTTTATGTATTTAGTGTTTGATACAGAGACGACCGGTTTACCTAAAAACTATAAAGCGCCAATTAGCGATTTAGATAATTGGCCACGTTTAGTCCAATTGTCATGGGCTTGGTTTGATGCCGCCGGCAAGGCTTGGGACCGTTATGATTATATTATTCGTCCCGATGGTTTTATTATTCCAGAAGAAGCAACTAAGATTCATCGTATTAGCCAGGCGCAAGCCGTCGCTGAAGGTAAGGATTTAAAAGAAGTTTTATTGGAGTTTGCCGAACACATAGCTCGCGCGGAAGCCTTGGTGGGCCATAATATTGATTTTGACGATAAAATTATTGGTTCTGAATTCTATCGTAATCAGATTCCTAATGAATTGGCAGAAGTAAAAAAAATATGTACGATGAAGGCGGGCGCCGACATTTGCCGTATCAGCGATGGTCACGGAGGCTATAAATGGCCCAATTTGTCGGAATTACATCGTCATCTTTTTAACCGTGATTTTACTGAGGCTCATAATGCCATGGTCGATGTTTTAGCTTGCGCACGTTGCTTTTTTGAACTGCGGCAACGAGGTTTTCTTATTTAATTATGAATTATTTAAAAATAGGTAAAGCTACTGATTTACAAGGGAAGGACCGTCGACTCTATCGTTTTTTTGAAATTTTACCGGGTCTGTTATCTTTTTCGACTCTATTAATTCTTCTGATATTTTCTTATTTTCAGCCGGTATGGGTGGCGTTTTTTATTATCGCCTTTGACGTTTACTGGTTGCTCCTGGTTATTTACCTAGCCCTTTATTTGGTAGCGGCTTATCGTAAATTAAAAAAGAACACGGCTATTAATTGGCGGACGCGGTGTGAAGACTTAAATCGGGGCGATTTTTCCGATCCTAAAATTTCTCCAGACGCTTTAGCCAGACAGGGAAAACATTGGCAAGATTTATGGCATTTGTTAATCTTCCCTAATTATAATGAGAGTGAAGATATTATTGCCAGCGCCTTAGAATCTGTTTTACAAGATGATTTTCCGGCGGAAAAATTTATAATAGTTTTGGCGATGGAGGAAAGAGCGGGCGCTTCCGCCCACGAGCGGGCTATTGCTATTGAGAAAAAATTTAAGCATCGTTTTGGTCGCTTTTTTGTGACTTTTCATCCTGATGGTATTGAGGGTGAACTTAAAGGCAAGGGCGCTAATCAAGCTTGGGCGATTAAGCGGGTTAAAGAGGAATTGCTTGACGTTGAAAATTTTGATTATGACAATATTTTAGTCAGTGTTTTTGATATTGATACAATGGTTCGCCCCGGTTATTTTTTTGCTTTGAGTTATAAGTTTTTAACCGTTTCCTCTCCTTATCGTGCCAGTTATCAGCCAATACCCGTCTATCATAATAATTTATGGGAAGCGCCATTTTTCTCTCGGGTAGCGGCTTCTTCCAATACTTTTTGGCAGATGATGATGCAAATACGTGAAGAGCAATTGGTTACATATTCTTCCCATTCCATGACGTTAAGAGCTTTAGTTGATATTGGTTTTTGGTCAACCAATATGGTGAGCGAGGATTCCCGTATTTTTTGGCATTGTTTGCTTTATTACGGTGGCGATTATCGAGTTGAACCTCTATATTTTCCTGTTTCAATGGACATAACTTTTGATCGTAATTTTTGGCAGACAGCGCGCAGCTTGTATAAACAGCAGCGCCGCTGGGCCTGGGGGGCGGAAAATGTGCCTTATTTAATATTTAACACAATAAAGAGTTGGCATCGTATAGACCGCCGTAAGCTTATCAGTCATATATTTATCCAACTTTACGGTTTTCATTCTTGGGCAACTAACGCTTTGATCATTGCCGTTATCGGTTGGATGCCGATGCTTTTGGGTGGGGCGAGATTCAATAGTACTGTTCTTTCCGGTAATCTGCCCGCCATCACGCAATCATTAATGAACATCGCCATGATTGGTTTGGTTTTATCGGCGATAATTTCTACCTTGCTTCTACCGAAACGCCCACCCAAATATACGGTTTTTAAAAATGTCCGCATGGTTTTAGAGTGGATATTCGTGCCCTTTACCATTATTTTTTTCGGCGCTATTCCTTGTTTGGATGCTCAGTGGCGCTTATTGCGAGGAAAATATATGGGTTTTTGGGTGACACCGAAGTCGCGTAATTAGATTTTTTAGCTGTCGTTTTTCTCATCTTTTTGCTATGATGATAAAAGCAAAATATGACTAAGCAGAAAATGATTTCCAATTTAAAGGCGTCTCGTCGTCGCGAGACGAACTTTCTTTATAGATTTTTGGTTAATCCGAGAACTTTCGCTATTATTGCCTTGGTTTTTTTGTTACTAATTTTTTTACCTTTGGCTAAAAATTATAGCCGCAAGCGTTTGGTTGAGCAAGAAATTGCTGGTATTCAGAAAGAAATTGATGATTTTGAAGCAAAAAATAGGGATTTGAAAGAGATGATTGATTATTTGCAGTCTGACCAGTCTTTAGAAGAACAGGCAAGATTGAATATGGGTTTAAAGCGCCCCGGAGAAATAGTGGCGGTGATTCAGGAGGATACAGCGGTTAATGCCATCTCATCGCCGGTTTTAGTTGATGATTCTCCTAATTGGCAAAAATGGTGGCGTTATTTTGCTAATTAATTTATTTAAAAACCAAAAGCCAGCTAATTGCTGACTTTCTTTGTTGACAGTGTGAGCCGAGAATGGGACTTGAACCCATAACCTACGGTTTACGATACCGTTGCTCTACCAATTGAGCTATCTCGGCTAGTGTGAGCGGGTGAGCGGAATCGAACCGCCGTCTTAAGCTTGGGAAGCTCACATAATAACCATTATACGACACCCGCCGCTTCAATATTATAAGCAGAAGCCGGAATCTTAGTCAATTCGAAACGTTTTAACATCAATATTTATGAAAAAAAGATATTTCCTCAGTATTTTTATATCACTAAGCTTAGCGGCGGGATTCCTATTGTTTAAATCTTCTCCAGTTTCAGCCTATGAAGCCTATGTTGGCATCACTCCGCCTGCCGATACTATTGATTCTGTCGATGAGTTTAATAAAAAAACGCTACAAGAAAATTTAGTGGCTGGTCAAGAACGGTTATTACGTTTAGAGTCTTTTAGCGTCAAGGTGCCCGCCGAAGCATTAAGTAAAAATGCAGTTTTGCGGCTGGATAATTTGGGCGAAGATTTTCCTCTACCTTGGAATTATGAACTTTTGGGCCATGTCTATCAATTTGATTTTGCTTCTACCAGCCAACATTATAATCAAAAAGTTTTTTTAGATTTAAGTATCGACTACGGAGAGAAGAATAATTACTATAAACAGATATTCTTTTTTGATGGCTCTTCACACCGATGGCGTCCATTGCCTTCAAGCGACGATCCTAGCAACCACAGAATTAGCGCTAAAATAAATTTTCCCTTTGCTAGAGTGGCGGTTTTATATAACGATCAGGTTTTAACTGTCGGTCAAGCTAGTTGGTATCGCTTCCAAGGAGGTCTTTATGCCGCTTCTCCTGATTTCAAAAAAGGCACTGTCTTAAAAGTCACGAATTTAGATAACAACAAGTCTGTCTCTGTAACCGTGAACGACTATGGGCCAGATCGCTCACTATTTTCTAATCGGGTAATCGATTTAGATGCTCGCGCTTTTGAAAAAATTGCTTCTTTAGAGACAGGTATTATCAATGTAAAGATTGAAACGGAAAAAATTATCGCCCCCGAAGACAGCCAAAAACTCCAAGCGGCCTCTTCGGATTTGAATTTAAGCTCGCAATCGGCTGTAGTTTTAAGGGAAAGTGATGGCAAGATTTTATATGACAAGAATGCGACTAGTGTTTCGCCTCTTGCCAGCCTGAGTAAATTAGTGGCCGCGCAAGTATTTTTAGACACTAACCCTGATTTGAATAAAGTGGTTTCTTATTCCGTCCAAGATGAAAATTATAATTATCAGTATTGTAAACCCTGGGAATCGGCTCGTCTGACCGTTAAAGAGGGCGATACTTTGACCATTGGTGATTTACTTTATTCGGCTTTAGTCGGTTCCGCTAATAACGCCGTTGAAAGTTTGGTGAGAGTTAGTGGTTTAAGTCGCTCCGAATTCATTAAAAAGATGAACGATAAAGTTAAATCTTGGGGCGCGAATAATACTCATTTTGTCGAACCGACAGGATTGTCTCCCGACAATGTGAGTTCTCCTCTTGATTATGCTATAATAACAAGAGAGCTTTTTAAGAATTCTCTATTACAAAAAATCAGCACCACTGCTCGTTATTCTTTCTCCACCATTAATACCAAAGTCAGGCATAATCTTAATAATACCAATAATCTTTTACTTAATAATAATTATAAAATTATCGGTTCTAAGACTGGGTATTTGGACGAGGCCGGTTATTGCCTGATGACTAGAGTAGATTCTGCTGCCGGTCGCTTAATAGTTGTCAATTTTGGCGCTAAGAGCAAATCTGATAATTTTATGGATAATGAATTGCTAATAAACTACGGTCTGAAAAAGCTATCTCAATAAAATTCTATGATAAGCTTACTCCATGTTTCTAAAAGTTATTCTCGTCGTAATAAGATTTTAAGCGATGTTAATCTCCATATTAAGGCCGGAGAGTTTGTTTCTGTTGTCGGTCAATCCGGTGCCGGCAAGACGACCTTAGTCAAGCTTCTTATCGGTGAGGAGCGAGCCGACGAAGGCCAGGTGGTTATCGGTGATTGGGATATCACTCGTCTTAACCGGCATGAAATTCCTTATTTGCGCCGTCAAATAGGAGTTATTTTTCAAGATTTTAAGCTTTTGCCGAAAAAGACTTTACGCGAGAACGTCGCTTTTGCTTTAGAGGTTTGCGGTTCAAGCCAAGCGAAAATAAAGAAGATTGTGCCTAGTGTTTTGAAAATTGTCGGCCTGGAAGACAAAGGTGACCGTTATCCGCATGAAGTTTCCGGAGGTGAACAGCAAAGAGCGGCAATTGCCCGCGCTTTAGTTCATCAGCCGCGGATACTTTTAGCGGATGAACCCACCGGTAATCTGGACGCTATTAATGCTGAGGAGATTATGGAATTGCTGTTAAAAATTAATAAATTTGGAACAACGGTAATTTTGGTCACACACAATAAAGAGATAGTCAATCGCTTGAATCGCCGAGTGATTACTATGGATAAGGGGCGTGTGGTCAGCGATCAGGCTCATGGCAAATATTTGCTCTAAATTATCATTATTTATGCTTTCTTTTTTGCGCATCATCAAATTTAGCTTTCAAGATATTGTTCGTAATATTTGGTTGTCAATCGTTACAATCACAATTTTATTATTGGCTCTTTTTTCCATTAACACCCTTTTGACGGTCCGAGTGGTCAGTGATAATGCGGTTAATGCCGTGAAGGAAAAAATTGATATTAGTCTTTATCTGAAGCCGGAGGCAACCGAGAGCGATATTGCCGCTTTGCGCAGTCGTTTAAGTAGCATGCCGGAGATTAAGGCTGTTAATTATACTTCTAAGCAGGCAGCTCTGAATTCTTTCCGCAATAAATATCGTGATAATCCAGAAATTCTGCAAGCTTTGCGCGAATTAGGAAATAATCCTTTATCGCCCAGTTTAGCCATTACTCCCGCTAACTTTGATGATACGGAAAATCTGGTTAATAAGCTCAGGCAGCTTGATTCCGATATTATTGAATCTCGCGATTTCAGTAATAATACGGCGGTGGTGGCTAAAATTCAAGCTATAACCAACCGAATTAATGAAATTGGCTTAGTCATTATCGCCATTTTTGTTCTTACCAGTCTTTTGGTGGTTTATAACTCTATCCGTGTGGCGGTTTATACGCATAGAAAGGAAATTGAAATTATGCGTCTGGTTGGAGCTTCTAATTTCTTTATTTACATGCCTTATTTCTTCTCCGCTTTTTTCTATGCTTTAATGAGCGTTTTTATCATGATTATAATTTTCTATCCTTTCCTAACTTTGTTTCAACCCTATTTGGAGGTTTTCTTGGCCGGTTATAATGTTAATTTGCTCAGTTATTTTGTGTATAATTTTTGGCCGATATTCGGAGCGCAATTCGGTGTTATTTTTATTATTACCCTGATTGCCAGTTTTTTTGCGGTCCGCAAATACGCTCGTGTTTAAATCAATTTCTAAAGCGCTTGTTCGGTGAGAAAGGCGCTTTTTTGTTCTTTATTGACTAGATTGATATAATTTATTAATATTATCCAATATTCGGGGATCGTCTAATGGTAGGACAGTGGCCTTTGGAGCCATCAATCATGGTTCGAATCCATGTCCCCGAGCCAACGTAGATTAAGCGAGGTTAAAGCCTCGTTTTTTCTTTTATTTTCGCCAAAATATGTCGGTTCGAACCT
>MWDX01000007.1 GCA_002070735.1 Parcubacteria group bacterium ADurb.Bin115 | reverse complement strand
GGCGAGAGCGTTGTTATCATGGGTCCAAATGGTTCCGGTAAGAGCACCCTGGCTCATGTCTTAATGGGTCATCCTAATTATCAAATCACTGGCGGCCAGATTATTTTTCAGGGTACAGACATTAGCTCTGCTAAGCCTGAAGAAAGAGCGGCGGCCGGTTTGTTTTTAGCTTTTCAGGAACCGCGGGAAATCGCCGGTTTGGAATTATTTCCTTTCTTATTTAATGCCTACAAATCTTTGCAAGTTGCCCGTGGTCGGGAAGCTGGCAGCGTTTTTGCTTTTAAGAAGAAGCTTAATGATGAATTGGCGGCTTTAGATATCAGGAGCGATTGGTCCAATCGCCAATTGAATCAGGATTTTTCCGGCGGTGAAAAGAAAAAGGCCGAGCTTTTGCAATTGGCGCTCGCTCATCCGATATTAGCAATTTTCGATGAAATTGATTCCGGCCTCGATGTTGACGCTTTGGCGGTGGCGGGCAAGGCTATTCAGCGTTTTAAGAAAAAAAAGAATAGTCTCCTGGCGGTTACTCATTATCAGCGTGTTTTAAAATATATCAAGCCGGATAGAGTTTTGGTGATGTCTAGTGGCAGGATTGTCCAGAGTGGCGGGCCGGAACTGGCCGCCCGTTTGGAAAAAGAAGGTTTTGCCAGTGTTATTTAATCATTATGGTCGAAGACTTAAAGTCACATAATTCCTTGTGGGATGATTATAATCAAGCTGATTACATGGCTCGGACCAAGAGCGGTTTGGATGAAGTTTTGGTGAGACGTCTTTCCGCGGAAAAAAAAGAACCGGCCTGGATGCTGGCGAAGCGCTTGGAGTCATTAAAAATTTTTCAAGAAAAACCTTTGCCGTCTTGGGGACCGGATTTATCCCGCTTGAATTTGGACAAGATTACTTATTACGCCAAGGCTATGGAAGGTCAGGCGCAGAGCTGGGAAGATGTGCCCACTGATATTAAAAATACTTTTGATAAGCTGGGTATACCTCAGGCAGAGCAGGAAGTCTTGGCCGGTGTGGGCGCGCAGTATGAATCAACTGTTGTCTATCATAATTTAAAAGCGGAGTTCAAGCGCCAGGGTGTTATTTTTGAAGATATGGATGTCGCTTTAAAACAGCATCCGGAATTGGTCGAGCCTTATTTTATGAAGGCGATGCCTAATACTTTGCATAAATTTGCCGCTTTACACGGAGCGGTTTGGAGTGGTGGCACTTTTTTATACATTCCGGCTGGGGTGAGGATAAAGGAACCCTTGCAGGCTTATTTCCGCATGAATGCTAAAGGCATGGGGCAGTTTGAACATACTTTGATTATTGTCGAAAGCGGCGCCCAGGCGCATTATATTGAAGGCTGCAGCGCTCCTCGTTACGGTGTTGATTCTTTGCATGCCGGCGGGGTGGAAATTTATGTCAAAGAGGGCGCGCGTTTCCGCTATAGCAGTGTAGAAAGCTGGAGTAAGGATGCCTATAATTTAAACACCAAAAGGGCCATCGTCGAGAAGAAAGCGCATATGGAGTGGGTGGGCGGCAATTTCGGCAGCAATACCACGATGCTTTATCCTTGCTCCATTCTCGTCGGCGAGGGGGCAAGCGCTGATCATCTCGGCGTTGCTTTTGCCAACGAGGGGCAAGTTCAAGATACCGGCGCTAAAGTTATTCACGTCGCCAAAGATACCAGCTCCAATGTCGTTATGAAAAGTATCAGCAAGGGGGGTGGCAAAGCGATTTATCGCGGGTTGGTGGAAATCGGTCCGCAAGCCGACAAGGCGGCGGTGTCGGTAAAGTGTGACGCTTTGATTTTAGACGAGCTGTCAGCCTCTGACACTATTCCGGTAATAAAAATTAATAACGCCAGCGCCACTATCGCCCATGAAGCCAGCGCCGGCAAGATTAATGAAGAAGATTTATTCTATCTGCGCAGCCGCGGCTTAAAGGAAGCGGAAGCGGCGGCGATGCTGGTCAATGGCTTCATTGAGCCGATTACTAAAGAATTACCTTTGGAATATTCAGTGGAAATGAATCGGATGGTAGAATTGGAAATGAAAAATAGCGTCGGTTAGTGTCTATGAATAATTTTTTAGAATTACAAACAGAACGGGAAATTAAGCTGAATAGCGGCTGGCCCTTTTTATTGGTGGAGCGTTGGTCTAAGAATTCGGCCTTGGCGGTTCGTAAATTTTTGCTTAAAGCCGGCGTCGAAGTCAATTATCTCTTGATTATTGATAAGCTTGTCGATATTGACGCGCTTGAGCGGCAGTGGTCTATCGGTCGTGATACCAAGGTAAATTTATATTATCTTTTTTTACAGCCGCTGAAAGCGGAAATTAGATTTATCCATGATATCGGTGCTGGCGCCATTGTTAATAGTCATTCTTTGGTTTTGGGAAATAATCAAGACGATTGGCGTATCAAAGCTGATTATAATTTTCAAGACAGCGGCAGTTTCGGCCGCGTTAAAGTTGAGGCTTCTTTGCGCGGGCAATCATCTTTGGATTATGCGGCTAGCATGAATGTTTCTCAGGCGGCGCAGAAAAGCGATACTAGAGTTGATATGCGTTTATATTTGGAAGAGAATGCGTGCGGGCAAGTTACTCCCGGACTTAACATCGCCGCTCATGACGTCAAAGCCGGGCACAGCGCTAGCACTTTCAGACTGGCGCCGGAAGATTTGTTTTACTTGCAAAGCCGGGGCTTGTCTTTGGCGGGAATTAAAAAAATGTTGAGCTTGTCTCTGGCCAAAAATTTTATCCAGGGATTTCCCGATGAAGCTTTAAGCGCCGAAGTTTTGAATTTAATCTCGACTAATTTATGAAAGATTATCGTTTAGATTTTCCTTTGCTTAAGAGGAGGTACAATGATCGGGCTCTGGTATATTTTGATAATGCCGCCACCGCGCCCAAACCGCAGGTGGTGATTAAAGCTGTTAATGATTATTATAATTTACATAACGCCAATATTCATCGCGGTCCTAATTTTTTATCGGAGGAAGCGACTCTGTTGTATGAAGGTGCCAGAAAGAAGGTAGCTGATTTTATTGGGGCGGATAAAGAGGAAATTGTCTTTACCGCCGGTGCGACCGCTGGTCTCAATCTTATTGCTAGGGCTTGGGGTGAAAATAATTTAAAAGCTGGCGATATTATTGCTTTGAGCCGGGCCGAGCATCACGCTAATATCGTTCCCTGGCTGCAGTTAAAGGAAAAAATCGGTGTTGTTTTAGAATATATTGATATTAAGGCTGACGGCACTTTTAACGAGCTTAGCCTGGATAAAATTTTTGATCAACCTCGTTTACGTGTTTTGGCGATTACACAAGCCTCTAATGTTCTTGGTCAGTTTTATGATTTACGGTTGATATTAAAGCGAGCGCAAGCGCAGGGAGTGTTGACGGTTGTTGATGCCGCTCAAAGCGTCGTCCATAATCCGTTGGCTGTCCACGATTTAGATTGTGATTTTTTGGTTTTTTCCGGACATAAGCTTTTAGCTCCGTCTGGTGTCGGCGTGCTTTATGGACGCCGGGATTTATTGGAAAAAATACCGCCATTTTTGGGTGGCGGCGGGATGATTGCCGAAGTGAAAGAGCAGTCTTTCACTCCTTTGGCGGAGGCCCTAAGACTGGAGGCCGGTACGCCCAATATCGAGGGGGCGATCGCTTTGGGAGCGGCGTGCGACTATTTACAAGAAATTTCCTGGCCGGAAATAATCAAGCGTGAGGAAGTCTTAAAAGATTATTTTTTAGAACAATTATCGTCTTTATCTTTTGTCCGCTTGCTGGGCGGCAATGAAGGCAGACTACCTCTATTTGCTTTGGACTTGCAAGGCATTCATCCGCATGATGCCGCTGACTTGCTTGGTGAAAAGGGAATTATCACCCGCGCTGGTCATCATTGCGCCCAACCTTTGCACGATTCTTTAGGAATCGGTGCCAGCCTGCGCGCCAGCCTGTCTTTCTATAATACGACCGCGGAAATTGATGTTTTTTTCCAGGCCTTACAGTCTATTAAAAAATCTTTTTCTTTTTAATATGAATATTTACGCTCAAAATATTCTTAATCATTACCAATGTCCGCGCCATCGAGGAGAAATGCCCGCTGCTGATGCCTCTGGCCGCGAGCTTAATCGCAGCTGCGGCGACGAGATGACTGTTTATGTAAAAATAAAAGACGGCTTAGTAAGCGCCATTTCTTTTACCGGTAAAGGCTGTGCTATTTCTACGGCCGCTATTTCTATTTTGAGTGAAGAATTAATCGGTTTAAGCAAGAATGAAATTTTAAAAATGGACATTGATGATATCCGTAAATTATTAGGGATTGAAATCAGTTGGCGGCGGGAAAAGTGTGCGCTTATCGGTCTGCGCGCCTTGCAGGGGGCTCTGCGGTCTTTAGGGAGCGATAAATTGTGATATGGTTATAGATGCCCGAGAGTTGCGTCGCTTATCGCCGTTTGAGGCGTCAAAATATCTAATTAAAAACTTTGACCAGACGCATATTTTATTTGGGAAGATATTTTAGATACTTATAATATCGGCGGTTTTGACGTTTAGCCGCTGCTATCGGTGCGCAAGCCATATATTTATGCGGTTCTTGCGCAACTCCACTCAATCATCGTATTGCTGCCATCATTAGTTTTTCACCGTCCAGGATTTTAACAAGAGTTGATTTGCCGGCGCCATTTCTACCGATAATGCCGATTTTTTGTTGGCTAAATACAGTAAAAGACAAACCGCTGAAAATCTTTTGGTCATTGCCTTCTTAATTGAGATTACTGGTTTGTATTAGTATGGACGTATTTAGTCAACTTCGATACTGATGATTTTATAGATTTTTTCCCGGCCATTAATTTGTATTTTTATTTCTTCGTTAATTTTTTTGCCGAGCAGGCCGGCGCCGAGCGGAGAATTATGGGAGATGATGCCAGCCGCCGGGTCGCTTTCGCTGGCACCGAGGATGACATATTTTTTTTCTTTGCCTTCATTTAAAACCGTGACACGATGTCCGATTTTAACCTTGTCGGTATTTTTATCCGGGATAATGATTTCGGCGCGCTTAAGCAGATTTTCTAAATCAAGCAGGCGTTGGTTTAGGTCGCGCAGGCGCCCTTTAGCCAGTTGGTAGCCGGCATTTTCCGAAAAGTCGCCCATTTCCGCCAACCTTTTCACTTCGGCGGCTTCTTTTGGTCTTCTGGCGTTGAGTTGAATAAGTTTTTGTTTTAGTTCCTCATATTTTTGAGGGCTGAGGTGATAATCTTTGGGGGCAAAGAGGCGGCTGTCGCCTTTGCGGATAGGTGTTTGCATAAGATTGATATTATAGCTTCATCATAAGCTATGTGTCTCTGAAAGGCAATATTTTGTTTGTGTTTATGATTTTTAAAAAGATGTGAAAATTATAAATAAAAAATTGATAATCATTATGAAAAATAATCGTCTGGCTTTTTATGCAGTCATCATCTCGCTGGTTTTGGTTGTTATTTTATTCTTATCTTTCCATTTTTTCTTTCCGATTGATTTAAAAAATGAAAATGGCGCCGTGCCAATAATGATTGATGAGCGGTTATCTAGCGATGTTGTTCCGGAAAGGCTACCTGAGTTTACCGCTTCTAGTCTCCCCTCGGAAAGCGATGTTTTTGTTGATCCGATGGCGATTGAAGCCAGCGGCGTCGCTATTGCTAACCCCACCTCCGCTAATTGCGTGGCACAAGGCGGAGATTTACACATCCAAAGTCGAGGTGATGGTTCTCAGTTTGGCCTTTGTTATTTTGAAGATAATAAAGCTTGCGAAGAATGGGCATTGATGAATGGCGATTGTCCTGTCGGTGGCCGGCGTACTAGTGGTTATGATACGGAGGCGCAGAAATATTGCGCTTGGCTGGGAGGGGAGGTGTCGGCGGCTGTAGATGTCGTTTGTTCTTTACCTGATGGTCGTCGCTGTTTAGCCGCTGATCTTTATCAAGGCTACGATTGTTCGGCCGGAACCACTCAAAATTAGCCAAAACATTTTTCTAAAATTTTTGCTTTGACTTATATTGAGTTTTTGTGTTATATTAAAAACAAGATATGCTTCTCTATCTTTTTATTTTATAATCGTCGCAGTGGCTTGACGGCCGCTTATTTTTTTATGTTAAAGAAAGAATTGCGCTCTCCGGAAGCTAAGTTAGATTTCTCCGGTTTGGGTATAAAGGATTCAATTTTAAAAGTGATTTTTGATTTAGGTTTAAGGGTGCCTACCCCTATCCAGCATCAAGCTATTCCCGCCGCTTTAAATGGTGAAGATATTGTCGGTATTGCTCAGACAGGTACCGGCAAGACTTTTGCTTTTGGTATTCCCATGCTTCAGCGCTTGGCGCTTGTTAAAGGTCGCGGTCTGATTCTATTGCCGACTCGAGAATTGGCGGGACAGGTAGAAAACAGCTTGCGCAGCCTAGGCGGGCCTTTGGGTTTGCGTACGGTGTCTTTAATCGGGGGTGAAGCCATCAGCCGTCAGCTTAACGCTTTGCGTCGTCGCCCTCATATTTTAGTCGCGACTCCGGGGCGATTAATTGATCATCTTAAGCGCGGCTCCGTTCGCTTGGATGATATTTCCGTTTTGGTTTTGGACGAGGCGGACATGATGTTTGACATGGGCTTTGCGCCGCAGATTGAAGAAGTTTTAAAAAAAATTACATCTCAGCACCAGACTCTTTTATTTTCCGCTACTATGCCGGCGGCGGTGATGAAATTAGCGGAGAAACACCTGCGGGCGCCGGTAAGGATTGAGGTTGCTCCGGCTGGGACGACAGTAGAGTTAGTGGAACAAGAGATGTTGCTTCTACCGCGCGATAGCCGTTGGGAGCAATTACTTTTGTTATTGAAAGAATTTCGGTCTTCGGTCTTGATATTTGTTCGCACCAAGCACGGCGCCTCAAAATTAGCTAAAAGATTACAAGCTGAAAAATATCAAGCCGCCGAAATTCATTCTAATCTTTCCTTCCCGCAAAGGCAGGCGGCTTTGGCCGGTTTTCGCAGTGGCCAGCATCGAATCTTAGTGGCGACAGACGTGGCTGCTCGTGGTTTAGATATTAGCGGCATTGAATTGGTTGTTAATTTCGATTTACCTGATAATTCCGAAGATTATGTTCATCGCATCGGTCGGACAGCCCGTGCCGGTAAAAAGGGTAAAGCCGTTTCTTTCGTGGCTCCTGATCAGATTAGAGAAATTCAAAAGATTGAGCGTTTAATTCGCCAAACTCTACCTGTACGCCTCCTCGGCGTGTCGGCTGTTAATAAGATTAAAGTTAAGCCTATATCTATGATTGAGCCCAAATCATTGATGGACAAAAAATTTATTCATCAGTCCTCACATAAAAAAAAGATTAATCAAAACCTTGCTCCTCGCTATGATAGCCTCGGTTTTCGCAAACGTCCTGACAAAATTGATCCGACGGCCACGCCTGATTATTTGCAGCCTCGGAGTTCTAATAAAAAAACTAGTTTTAAAAATAATTTCCCAGCCCTGCGTCCCTTATCTTATTCTAGTAAGGGGATGTTGAAAAAAACGACTTCACGAGTAATTATTAACGATTCTGAGGTTAAACCTAAGTCTAATAATCGTCGTTTTGAAAATTACGAGGTGACGCCGCCAATTGTCAACCCGTCTTTTGAGGGGGGTAATCGCTATGCTTTCCGGCGCGCCATGTATCTTTTAAAGGAAGAGGCTAAAGGCCGTTCTGTGAAAAAGAGAACGTCGGCTCCCATTAATGGGAACCGAATGGAGCGTCGTGCACCCAATAGACCGCTTCGGTCCGGGGTGCGCGCTTCCGGCTTCAAGATTTTTAAAAGCTCGTAGTCTCACCGTCCTGCTTTTAAGGCCAAATTTTTCCGTCCTCGTTTTAAGAAAAATAGGTATTAAAAAATCGGCGCTTTAACAACGGCGGTTTTTTGTTTGTAGCCTAATTAGAAATAATGCTTTATAATATTAAGATTCAATTTGTTTAAGCATTTTTTATGTCTATCTCTTTATTTTCTTTCCCTATAGCCAAAAAGATGAAGCTTAACGGCGTTTGGTTGGGAACACTCAAGCCAGAAACACTTTATATTTTTATCCATGGCTTGGGCGGAAGTATTTTTTCGCGGCATCATTTAATTTCATTATTGGCTTCAGGGAAAAACGCTGTTTTGGCTTTTAATAATCGCGGTTTCGGTACAATTAATTATTTGAAGCAAGGAGAAGGGAAAAACAAAAAATATTTTCCCGCTGGCGCGGCGCATGAAGTTTTTAGCGATTGCGTTGATGATATTGATGGCGCGGTCGCTTATGCTCGCTCTCAAGGAGTTAGACGTATTTTTCTGCTCGGCCATTCCACCGGTTGTCAGAAGAGTGTTTATTATTTAGCGAAGAGGCCACGAGTAAGAGTTAAGGGGGCGATATTATTGGCGCCGATTAGCGATTATTCTAATGTGTTACGTCCCCAAAATAGGGAAAGATATCTTCGCGCTTTGGCTTTTGCTAAAAGATTAAAGGAAAGCGGGCGTCCTCATGATTTATTACCGTCCACTCTTTGGCCGGCACCGCTCGACGCCCAGCGTTTTCTTAGTTTATATACAGCCGAGAGCGCCGAAGAAATATTTACTTATGCTTCCGGTAAAAAACCTAAGACTTTGCGGGCGGTAAAAAGGCCGATATTGAGCATTCTGGCTGAATTTGACGAATTTGCCGATCGGCCGGCACGGGACATAAAAACTTGGTTTGATGGGCAGCTAAAGACAGGGAAGTATAACAAGAGTGCTTTGATTAAGGGTATCGGCCATGGTTTTGAGGGTGAAGAAAGAAAGGTCGCTTCTCTTATTCGTCGCTGGTCGCAGACGATTAAATAATTTTTTATTGTGATGTCTGAAATTAAGATAATATTGAAGAGGGTTCGCCGTTCCCGTCATTTACGCCTTAGTATCGGCGCGGACGGGA
This sequence comes from Parcubacteria group bacterium ADurb.Bin115, assembly GCA_002070735.1. Lineage (GTDB taxonomy): Bacteria > Patescibacteriota > Patescibacteriia > Patescibacteriales > UBA12465. Next base: position 28,346 of record MWDX01000007.1, on the reverse strand, counting down.
GCGTTTTATTAACCAGACCTTTTTGGGTCTCGGAAAAAGCGGCTCGTTATTTTTTACATACAAAAGCAGATTGGCTAAAAGCGCAATGGCAGAAAGGGCGAGCCAGTGATGATAATTATTTTCGCCGCGGTGGTCGAGAAGATTATTTGCGCAACAAGGAAAAGGCGCGCGCCTTGGTAGTTCCTCGGCTTGATTATTTTAATCAGTTCTATAATTTTAAATTTAGACGTTTAAGTATTCGCGATCAGCGTAGCCGCTGGGGAAGTTGTTCAAGAAATGGCGGCCTTAATTTTAACTACCGGTTAGTGTTCTTGCCTCCAAATTTGGCAGATTATCTGATTGTACATGAGCTCTGCCATCTGGGAGAATTTAACCATAGCCCGGCTTTCTGGAAACTGGTAGCGCGGACGATTCCTGATTATGAAAATCGCCGCCGTTTATTGCGTAAGTTGTAAAAAACTTGAAATTCAACACAAAAGGATTACCGATTTGTTTAACAGAAAATATTGGTCTTTTTAAGGTGAACATTGTTATAAGGAGCAGTTTTTAATCTCTAGACCAGCAATCAGTGTAATTTTCTTTTTTCCTTCCTGATTGTTTTTCTGTTATAATAAATACAGATTGAGATATTTATATTTTGTTTGTTTTTATGAAAAAATCAAAAAAATGGTCATTAATAATTTTAGCCTTGTTTATTATTGGCTCCCTTGTCTGGTGGTGGCTAGCTAAACGCAATCAGGCTCCTATCTATTCGACGGTAACGGTTGTTTCCGGTCCTTTAGTACAGACTGTCAGTGAAACAGGTACTCTCAAGCCGGTAAAAGAGGTAGCCTTGAATTTTTTATCATCCGGCCGGATTAAGTCGGTGGCAGTAAAGGTGGGCGATAAAGTTAGTGCTGGCACTGTTCTGGCCGCTCTTGACGATAGTTCTCTGCAGACTAAAAAGCTAGAAGCGGAAGCAGGTTTGCAGATTGCCCAAGCATCTTTGTCTAAAATTTTGGCTGGCGCTAGCACCCAGACGGTGGCAATCAGTCGTTCTACCGTTAATCAGGCACAGGCCGAGGTAGATTCCGCTAAGGTCAATTTGGAAAAGACGCGCCAAAGCGTAGCGGAAAACATCCGTCAAGCAGAAAAGACTTTATCTGATTTGGAGCTTAATTCAAGTTCAACTTTAACTCCATCCGAGCAAGCGGTGGCGACAGCACAGACCGCCTTGGATAATGCCGAGAAGACTGGCAAAAAGAATGTTGACAATGCCCGCAATTCCGCGCTTTTGTTTATGAGCGATAAGATATTAAGCTCACAAATCGCTTTGGATAATATCAATACTATTCTTGAGGATAATGATGCTAAACCTGTCTTGAGTGTAAAGAATAGTTCGCTTTTGGCTAAAACCCGCGACGCCCGTCTGGAAGCTTTAGCTTTAATTTCTCCAGCTAATCAAGCCGTTAATTTGGCGAAGTCATTGATGAGTGAAGCAGCTGTCAGTAGTGCTGGCGCCTCCGTCTTGTCTCTTTTGTTACAAACAGATCAGGCTCTGGATTATGCTTATTCTATGTTAGAGGCTACTATTACCAGTGTTGATTTTTCTCAAACAAAATTGGATTCATATAAGAGCCTTATTAGTGGCCAGTCTTCCCAAATTAATACGGCTATTAGCGGTATTGAAAATTCTATTCAGGCTTTTCATAACGCTCTACTTAGTCAAGACACCTCGATAGCAGTCGCACAAGATAATTTAAATCAGGCACAATCTGCTCTAAGTAATGCCATCTTGGCCGCTAAAAATAATTTAAATAGTTTGCGCTTAAGTGGCGATCAGCAAATTGCTTCTGCTCAAGCTCGTTTAGATAGTGCTAATCAAAATTTAGCTTTAGCGCAAGCCCAGCTTAATAACACTGTTGCTCCGGCACGTTCTCAGGATGTCGCTTTAGCGCAAGCCCAGGTCAGTCAGGCTCAAGCCAGTCTGGCCGGCATTGAACAACAGATTAGCGATACAGTTTTAACCGCCCCTTTAGACGGTGTTGTGACGGCGGTTAATTATGAAATTGGAGAACAGTTCAGCGCTGGCGGAAAAGCGATGATTATAATTTTAGTAAATAATAGTTTTAATGTTGAAGTAGATATTGCTGAATCAAATATCAGCAAGGTCGAGCTTGGTGATGATGTTGATATTACTTTTGACGCTTTTCCTGATGATTTTATTTTAAAAGGCAAAGTTAGCTTCATTGAACCGGCACAGACCCTTATTCAAGACGTGGTTTATTATAAAGTAAAAATTGATTTTTCTGATTTAGGAGATACTTTAAATAAGGTTGAGAGTCGGAATTTATCTTTAAAGGCGGGTATGACTGCTAATATTATTATTACCACCGATAAGCGTGATGAGGTTGTGCAAGTTCCGGCTCGGGCCATTATTGAACAAGACGGGCAGAAAATTGTACGTTTGCTGGTTAACGGAGTGGTGCAAGAGCAAGTAGTGGAAACTGGCATGCGCGGAGACGAGGGCATGATAGAGGTAGTTAGCGGTTTAAGACCGGGCGATATAGCGATTACATTTGTTAAAAATAGCGCCTCTAATTAATAAGAATTATGGCCAAAGTTTTATTGGATATAAAAAATCTCTCCAAGACTTATGTTAGTGGCGATTTGGTGACTGAAGTTTTAAAAGATATAAGTTTTCAAGTAAATACAGGGGAATTCGTTTCTATTATGGGCCCATCTGGTTCCGGCAAGTCTACCCTAATGCATATTTTAGGTCTCTTGGAGCGTTCAAGCAGTGGTATTTATAATTTTGCCGGCAAGAACATTGGTGATTTGAATGATGAAGAATTGGCGCATTTGCGTAATCAAAAAATAGGTTTCGTTTTTCAGGCTTTTAATCTTCTGGCCCGTACCAGTGTGCTTGATAACGTGAAGTTGCCTTTAATCTATTCAACTAACAAAAAAAATATGGATGAGCGGGCGCGTAAAGTTTTAAAGAGCGTCGGTCTTGATCATCGTCTTTCTTATTTTTCCAACCAGATTTCCGGAGGAGAGAAGCAGCGCGTGGCAATTGCTCGCGCTTTAGTCAATGATCCGGCTCTAATTTTTGCTGATGAGCCGACAGGAAATCTTGATTCAAAATCTGGTGTTCAGGTTATACAGATATTGCAGGAACTAAATGCTAGAGGTAAGACTATTATATTAGTGACTCATGAAACCTTTACGGCTGAACATGCTCAGCGCATTATCCAGGTTCATGACGGCAGGATTGTCAGTGATAAGGCGGTTAAAAACCGTCGTTTTGCCAAAGATGGTGAACTTTTGAAGTGATTTATGTGGGAAAATTTCCGACAGCTTTTGGTTTTAGTTTCCCGGGCCTTGTTGAGCAATAAGACCCGGAGTTTTTTAACGATGCTCGGAATTATTATCGGCGTCGGTGCCGTTGTCTTGATTATGTCTTTAGGAGCCGGTGCTCAGTCTTTAATTTTGAGTCAGTTGGATGGTTTCGGCGGCGACCTTATAGGCGTTTTACCGGGACAGTCGGACGCCAAGGGACCGCCATCTTCCGTTTTTGGGGTTAAAGTTACTAGTTTGAAGCTGAGTGATGCTGAGGCTTTTCGTAATACAAAGAATCTGCCTCATCTCACGGCAATAGTTGCTTATTACCAAACTAGCGTTTCCTTGTCTTGGCGCGATCAAAGTTATGATACGACCTTACAAGGAATAAACGGGGATTATTTGGAACTTGACGGTGGAGAACTTGCCGCTGGACGTTTTTTAAGCAAAGAAGAGATGTCGGCTAATTTACGGCTAGCGGTTCTTGGTAGTACGGTTGCTGCTGAACTTTTTGGCGGCAACGATCCTATTGGCCAGAAGATAAAGATAAAAAATCAAAGTGCGATTGTTATCGGTGTAATGAAGGAAAGAGGGCAGGTCGGTTTTTCTAATTATGATAATTTAGTTTTTGTGCCCTTGTCTTTTGCTCAGAAAGATATTGCTGGCGTTAATTATTTAAGCAATATTAAGGTTAAGGTTGATAATGTGGAAAATATCGAAGAAAGTATGGAGGCGATTCGTCAGACTTTGCGCGAAAGACACGATATTGATAATCCGGAAGATGATGATTTTTCTGTCCGGAGTTTCCGCGATGCTTTGGATTTAGTTACCAGTATTACCGATGCTTTGCGTTATTTCTTGGCGGCGATGGCCGCCTTGTCTTTGCTGGTAGGCGGAATCGGCATTATGAATATCATGCTAGTGAGTGTTACTGAGCGTACTCGGGAGATCGGATTGCGCAAGGCATTGGGAGCAACTAATAGCCAGGTTCTTAGCCAATTTTTATTTGAGGCGATTGCTTTGACTTTAATCGGCGGTTTAATTGGATTATTGGCAGGTGTTTTTATTTCCTATTTAGCCGCTTTAATTGTTCGTTCTCTCGGCTATCGCTGGGATTTTATCGTTTCTTTGTCTTCTGTTTTGCTAGCTGTTGGGTTATCAACTCTTATTGGTATGATTTTTGGTTATTATCCGGCGCGCCGCGCCAGTCGTTTAAGCCCGATTGAAGCTTTGCGTTACGAATAATTTTTATGCGCGTATTAATCGCTTTTCAGCTTGCTTTACATTCCCTTCGTCTTAATCTGGTCCGTACCAGCTTGACGGTTTTAGGGGTGGTTATCGGCGTGGCTGCTATCGTCATTGTTTTTTCGGCCGGTGACGGCATTAGCCGTCTTATTTCCGGAGAAATAGAATCTTATGGCACCAATGTCGTGCAGACGGAATCGAAAACGCCGGGGAAAAATAGCGCCAGTTCGGCCGAGGTTACAACTTTGAAGCTAGCAGACATGGAAGCGATTAACAAGCTCGATAATGTCGTTAGTAGCTATGCTGCTTCTTTGTGCCAGCAGAAAATGTCTTATGGCTCGGAAAGTAAGAAAAGTTTTGTCTTTGGAGTGAGCGCGCCTTATGCGCAGATAGATACTAAAACAAAATTGGCGTCTGGTTCTTTTTTTACAGAAGAAGACGACCGCAGTCAGGCGATGGTAGTGGTGTTAGGGGCGACTTTGAAGGAAAATTTATTTGGCGAGCAGGAAGCTGTCGGTAATTTTATTAAAGTCGGCACGAAAAAATTTCAAGTTATCGGGGTGCTGGCTGAGCAAGGAGGAAACACAACTTTCTTAAATTTTGACGAGATGGCCTATATACCTATCAAGACTTTACATAAGCGAATTTTAGGTATAGATTACGCCATGTATTTTATGCACCAGTTGCGCGATGTTAGCCGAGCAGAAGAAACGGCCGAGGAAATCCGAGCTCTTTTGCGCGAACGGCATGAAATTTCAAATCCTGAGAAAGATGATTTTAGAGTGTCAACAATGGCAGAAATGCTTGACACTCTCGGTATCGTCACCGATGCCGTTACTTATCTCTTGCTGGCCATCGTGCTTATTTCTTTATTAGTGGGCGGTGTTGGTATTATGAATATAATGTATGTGACCGTGACCGAAAGGACTCCGGAAATTGGATTGCGTAAAGCGATGGGGGCAACCGCTCAAGATGTGGCCTGGCAGTTTTTAATTGAATCTTTACTAATTACTTTTTGGGGCTGGTTACTTGGCACGGTTTTTGGCATTTTGGCTTCTTATGGCCTCAGTTTACTGGCTCAGGCTTTCAATCTTAATTGGCATTTTCTTTTTCCTTGGCAAGGGATAGCTTTTTCTTTACTTTTTTCTCTTATTTGCGGTTTGCTTTTTGGCTACCGCCCGGCTAAGCAGGCAGCCAAACTTGATCCGGTATCGGCTTTGCGTGTTGAATAATACCATGATTTACAGATGAAAATGTCTTAATGATAGGCATTTTTAAGGCAAGGAAACCCCACATAGGCTGCCAGTGAGGGCGGGGAGAAGATCATCATTGCTCTTGATAAAAGATTGCAAGAAAATATGAAAAGATGCGTATTAAATGTTAGAGGCGCCCGACCTATTGACTTTATAAATTTAAAAATATTTTCAACTTCAGCCGCTTTCAGTGATAGCTGTGGGAGAAAAAATCATAAAAATATGAAAAAGAAAAATATTGTTAAGGCTAGTGCTTTGAGCCTGGCCACCATCGCTTTAGCCACCGGTTTCGCTTTCAGCGCTTATGCTCAAACCAGTGATACTGCTACCAACAATCAGGCTGGTACTGGTAATAAATTAGGTCGCCAGTTCAGAATGGAAAATAATTTAACTGATGAGCAGAAAGCAGAAATGGAAGCGAGACGGATAGAGATGAAAACAAAGATGGAGGCTAATCGCGCCGCGATGCAGACAGCTATTAATAGTGGAAATTACGATACTTGGGTAGCTGTTGTGAAAGCGCAAATGGGCGAGCAGGCTTCAATTCTAAACCAGGTGACAGCGGATAATTTTCCTCAATTCGTTGAGGCTCATCAATTAATGAATCAAGCTAGAGAGAAATTACGGGCTATCGGCGTCGATGATGGTATGGGTTTCAATCATGGCCCGAAAAAAGGCATGGGTCGCGGCTTGGGTTTCGCCCAGCAGGCGGAGGTGGCTGATGCTAAATAATCAATAGTGATACAGTTAATCAGCTGAGCAGCGGTTAATTATTTCATTCAGACAAAAGAGTCTCCGAAGAAGAGGCTCTTTTGTTAGTCAATAAAAAACGGCTTTTATCGCCGTTTTTATAAGGCCAGGAAACTCCGCATGAGTAGCTAGTGAGGGCGGGGAGAAGGTTATTTTATTAGACTAGAGTACTTAAAAAATATTCCATTTTTTAGCTAATATGAATAGGAGAACGGAAATAACGGTAGCGAAGAGAAGGAAGATTGAGCTGGTGAGATTTTCCGTGGCTACTGATCTAATTTTTTTACTGATTAAAACTACTGCGAATGTGATTCGTTAATTTGTTGAAGGCTTTGTTTATATGTTATAATTTATTATATTATCTATTTTAGTTATCATCCATGGAATCTAATCTTTTTTTACAGCTCAGTACTATTTTAGCCATCACTGTCAGCGTGGCTTTTTTTGTACGTTTAGCCAAGCAGCCTTTGTTGGTGGCTTATATTATCGCTGGCATTATTGGCGGTCCCTTGCTTTTGAATATTTTACCGGCTGAAGAGCCGATGTATCATGCTTTTGCCAATTTTGGCGTTGTCCTCTTACTTTTTATTATTGGTCTAGATTTAAATTTTTCCTATTTAAAGAAAATAGGCAAGGAGGCGGTTATTATTGGCGGACTTCAATTTCTTCTAAATTTCGGCATGCTTTTACCTTTAGCTCGTAGTTTTGGTTTAAGCTGGCAGGGAGCAATATTTTTAGCTTTGGCTTCTTGTTTTTCCAGCACCATTGTCGTCTTAAAAATTTTAAATGACAAACAAGATGAAGAAGTTGTTTATGGACGTTATACTATCGGCTTGATGCTTGTCCAGGATCTTATTTCTATTATCATTTTGCTTTATCTTAGCTTTTCTTCTTCTGACGTATTAGTTGGTAGTTCTTTTTGGTTTATTATTAAAGCCTTAGCGGTGATTGCCGGTATTATTTTGATGGCTAAATATGTTTTGCCGGAATTTTTAAATAAAATCTCTTCTTCTGGGGAATTTTTGTTTATTTTTACGATCGCTTGGTGTTTTGGGGTTGCTTCTTTACTTCTTTGGAGTGGATTTTCTTTGGAGGTGGGGGCGGTGATTGCCGGTTTGAGTTTGGGTTCTTCTCGGTTTCACACAGAAATAGCCAGTCGTATTAAACCATTACGGGATTTTTTTATTGTTATTTTTTTTATTATTCTTGGCAGTGGCGCCGACTTTAGTAATTTATCAGCCGTTCTTGTCCCTGCCTTATTTTTGTCGGCCTTTGTTTTAGTATTTAAACCATTGATTCTTTATATTCTTTTTAGGTTCCGTCGTTTCACTAGACGTAATAGCTTTTTAGCCGCTTTAACTTCCGGACAGTTGAGTGAATTCGGTTTTATTATTTTATTTACCGCCGCTTCTTTGGGCTATCTTAATGGCAGTGAGGTGGCGATATTTACGGCGGCGGCAATTATTACTATCTTTTTTTCCTCATACGCCATGATTTTTAGTTATAAGATTTATAATTTATTTTTGCCCCTATTTTTGTTTTTTGGACCTGACGTTCGTATTCAAGAGGAGACCAAAAAAGAAAAGTTTGAGGTGATCATTTTCGGCTATCACCGCACTGGTTGGAAAATCGGTCAGGCTTTAAAAAAGAAAAAGATAAGCTTCGCCGCCGTTGATTTTAATCCAGAAAGAGCGGCGAATTTTCAACACCAAGGAGTTCGTTCTTTCTTTGGCGACGCTTCCGATATTGAGTTTTTACAATCATTACCCCTTGACTATGCGAAGACGATTATTTCTACCATTCCTTCTCCCGAAGATCAGCTGGTATTAATCAATTTTGTGCGCCGGCACAACCCTAAAGCGATTATTATCGCCAGCTTGTATCAAAAAAAATATCTGCCATCTTTATATGCAGCTGGCGCCGATTACGTCATTTTACCCCATTTATTGGGTGGTGCTTGGGCGGCTGAAGTAATTTCCGCTGGCGCCCTATCTCGGCGTTCAGTTTGGCGTCAGTATCGCCGCCAGCAAGCCCGTGATCTTAACGGTAGTTAAATGACTATGTTTCAAAAATTTTCTTTGTCAAATCTCGTTTTTTCCAGACAACGTCACGCAGTATGGCGTTCTTGCGCCAATCCTTTTGAGACTCAAACCAAAGTGCTTCGTTATTTAGTTGACAAAGGACGCCAGACCGCTTGGGGTCGGCAATACGATTATAATAAAATTAAAGACTACCAATCTTTTAAGGAGCAAGTCCCTATCAGCACTTATGAGGACTTACAAAGTTATATCGAGCGCCTTTTACACGGAGAAAATTATGTTCTTTGGCCGGAAAAGATTAAATATTTTTCCAAATCTTCCGGCACTACCGGTAGTAAGAGCAAGTACATCCCGGTAAGCGCTAGCGCTTTGCGCGATTGCCATTACCGCGGCGGTCGCAGTCTTTTTGCTACTTATTTTGCTCAGAATTTTGATTCTAATTTACTATTGAAGCAGAATTTCGCTTTGGGCGGTAGTCGTCAAGTTGATGGTATTGGCGCGGATAAGTATATTGCTGATGTTTCTGTTATTTTGATGAAAAATTTACCTTGGTGGGCGCAGTTGAGGCGGAGTCCTCGTTTCAGTGTGGCCGCCATGGCCGAATGGGAAGAAAAACTCAGCCGTATTGCAGAAATTATTGCCTATCAAGATATTGTTAGTCTTTCCGGTGTTCCTTCTTGGAATTTGGTGTTGGCTAAAAAAATATTAGAAATGACTGGTAAAAATAATCTGCGAGAGGTTTGGCCTAATTTGGAATTATTTATCCATGGTGGCACCAGTTTTGTTCCTTATCGTTCTCAGTTTGAAGCTTTGATTCCTGGAAAAATGAATTATCTTGAAGTTTATAATGCTTCGGAGGGATTTTTTGCTTTTCAAGACGATTTGTCGCGTACCGATATGCTCTTGTTTTTAAACGGTGGGGTTTTTTATGAATTTTTGCCTTTGTCAGAATTATCCAAGGAGTCACCGCAGGCACTGACTTTGGCGGAGGTGGAGTTGAATAAAAGTTATGCCTTAGTTATTTCTACCAATGCCGGTCTCTGGCGTTATTTAATAGGTGATACCGTTAAATTTACTTGTTTTAATCCTTTTCGGATTGTAATTTCAGGAAGAACAAAAAGTTTCATTAATGCCTGTGGTGAAGAATTGGCGGTGGATAATGCCGAACAGGCGGTGAAGGCGGCTGCCGTCCGTTGCCAGACGGCGGTCAAGGAGTATACGGCGGCGCCTAAATTTTCGCAAACAACCGGAATCGCCCGTCACGAGTGGCTTTTTGAATTTGAACAAGATCCGGCTGATTTGCTGGAATTTTCCTCGATTTTGGACGAAGAATTAAAGAAACTTAATTCTGATTATGAAGCGAAGCGCTATCAGGATTTAAATTTATTGCCGCCACTGGTAATCAGGGCTCGTTCCGGTCTTTTTTATGATTGGCTGAAATCTAGACAGCGTCTTGGTGGGCAGGCAAAAATACCCCGTTTGTCTAATGATCGCCAAGTATTTGATTCATTATTAGCTTTAAATCAATAGGTAAGGAAGAAAATATTTTTTTAGGCGTATTTATATACATATCATGCCCCATGGACAATCTGCTTCAAATTTCAGATTTGGAAGACGCGGAACTGGTCAGGCTGAGTTTGGCCGATCCGAATAAGTTTTCTCTTATCATCAATCGTTATCAGGATAAGCTCGCCCGTTATGTCCGGCGTTTAGGTGCTTTTAGCGCCGAGGACACTGAAGACATTTTACAGGACATCTTCCTGAAAGTTTATCTTAACCTTAATGATTTTAAGACTGATTTGAAATTTTCCTCTTGGATATATCGGATTGCCCATAATCAAGTTATTAGCCATTTTCGCAAGCATCAAGTGCGCCCGGAAGCGCATTCATCCCCCATTGATAGCCCCGGTTTTGAGCTTTTAGCCAACGATATTTCTCTTGACTTTCAGTCTGATGTGAATTTACGTCAGGCGGCTATTGCCGCCGCCCTGGGCAAGATTGATGCGCGTTATCGTGAAATTTTGATTTTAAAATTTTTTGAAGATAAAAGTTATCAGGAAATTTCTGATATTTTAAAAAAACCAGCCGGAACAGTCGCTTCTTTGTTGAATCGTGCTAAGAAATCTCTAAAAAATTCCTTGTCAGTCAAAATGGCGGAATAATAAATATATGTCTGATAATTTAGAACAAAAGATAATTGAACAAATAAAACAAGAGAATTTAGAGCCGACGCCGCGTTGGCATTTTCTGCTAAAAGAGTGGCTCGTCTGGTCAGTTGGCGTCTTGTCTCTGTTAGTAGGGGCGGCCGCTGTCTCTGTGATAATTTATTTGTTTAGGAATAATGACTTATTTATTTATAATCAGGTCGGACGTAGTTTTGGCGGCTGGTTGTTGTTATCTCTTCCTTATTTTTGGATATTTTTTTTAGCTTTATTTGTTTGGCTACTATTTTATAATATTAAACATACTAAGCGTGGATATCGCTATCCATTATTTTTGATCGCCTCCTTCTCCGTTATTGCCAGTATTTTTTTGGGGGGAGTTTTTTCTTTATTTGGTTTAGGAGAAAGAATCGACGATGTTCTCGGTCGCCAAGCGCCCTTCTATGACACTATCTTTAATCCCCATATAAATATCTGGTCGCATCCGGAAGAGGGGCGATTATCCGGTCTGGTAATTACTAACTTTGATGATAATAATTTTGTCTTGGTTGATAGAGAGGGGGAAGAATGGGCGGTTGTTTATTCAGGTAAAAATAAAGGCGGAAATAATATCATAGTTGTCGGCCAGCCTGTAAGAGTGATTGGTAGAGTGGGTGGCGAGAGTTTATTTGTCGCTCAGAAAATTATGACAATGCAGCCGGGCAGGGAATTTTTTCGTCGCTTTAAGCCAGCAGGGGTGTCGTCGCTGAATTTCGGTCCCGGTAAGGTTTCTCCGGCGTGTCCAAACGACAAAGACGTTTTTTTGAATTTATTGCAGCAATATCCCGAATTGAAACAGGTTTTAGAGCAAGGATTACTTGACAATCAAGACTTAATAAGGGAGATTAGTGCTCATAATCCCGGCTTCCTGCCGATGATGCAATCTTGGGAATTGTTTCCAGCCACGATGCAGATTATTTTTAGCCGATAATAGATAATGAAAACCCGAATATTGTCATTCGGGTTTTTTAAATGGAAGAAAGTTTCTGTTTTTGGATATTCTCTATCAAAGAAAAGCTAATTTTATTTTATGGTCAACTAACTATTCTCCTGCCGCCAGACAAATATTAGCCAGACGATTGCAGTCGCCAGCCCCGATTTAGCCGTTAACTAGAATGTGATCGTTAACGGCGCTACTAATAGCGATGGCGGCTTGGTTGCTCAGGCTATTCAAATTAGAAAGACGATTTTGGTGGCAATGAACCGGATGGTGTGAGGTCACAAGGGAGAAATTTTAATTAAGATGAGCAATCTTAGGTTAAGACAGAATAGTATCAAATTATAGTTATTTTAGCGGCCGTCGGCTTTTATCTGAACCGGTCGCTTTTGTTTTTATTTATGTTATAATAAAAATAACTATAAGTAACATTATGAAGAAAAAAGATTATTTACTTCTTATTTTAAGCGTCGCCATAAGTTTGGCCGCCGGATTTATTGGTTCTTTGTTTACTATTACTGGTCCTGGCACTTGGTATGATTTGATTAATAAACCCGCTTTTAATCCACCTAATTGGATTTTTGCTCCCGTTTGGACGGTTTTATATATTTTGATGGGTTTGGCTTTATTTTTAGTTTGGCGACAAGGGTGGCAGAAGCTTGAAGTCCGAAAAAGTGTAAAAATGTTTATTCTTCAGCTTGGTTTTAATGTTATTTGGTCGTATTTCTTTTTCGGCTTAAATGAACCACATTTAGCCTTTTTAGAGATTATTGCTCTTTGGCTAGCCATTGCCGCTACCATGATTGCTTTTTATCGGGTTGACAAACGTGCTTCCTGGTTATTATTACCTTATTTAGCCTGGGTATCATTTGCTGCTTTTTTAAATTATAGTATCTGGCAGCTTAATTGATTTTTATGGAGGAATTAATGTTTGTTCAACATGATAACTTTGAGCGTCAAAAACAGCGTTTATTTCGCGGTGGCCCCGGCAGACTTAAAATATTAGCTGATTTTGATCGTACTCTGACCACTAATTTTATACACGGGCGTAAAGCCCCTTCTTTAATAGCGTCTTTGCGTGATGGTAATTATCTTTCCTCTGATTATGCGGCTAAAGCTCAGGCTTTACATGATTATTATCAGCCTTTTGAGGATGATAATAGTTTGTCTTTAGAAAGTAAGAGCAGCTTAATGATGGAATGGTGGCAACGTCATTTCGAACTTTTAATTGCTTCCGGGCTGCGTCAGAAAGATATTGTTTCAGTTATTGATGAACACCTAGCCAATCTGCGTAACGGTGTCTCTGAATTTTTATCTTTATTGTCTTGCCATAAAATTCCTTTGATAATATTTTCCGCTTCCGGTTTGGGCCGTTTTGGCTTGAAATATTTTTTGACTCGCCGTGGCCTTTGGACGGATAACATTTTTTTAGTAGCTAATGATTTTATCTGGGATGAGCAGGGAAGGGCGATCGGTGTCTGTGAGCCGATTATCCATAGTTGTAATAAAAATCAAAGTGTTTTATCATTCTTTAATGTTGATGAAGCTTTTAAAAAACGCGATAATATTCTCCTTTTGGGCGATAGCCTAGGTGACGCCGCTATGGTCGACGGTATGGCGCCGGCGGCTGTTTTGAAAATTGGTTTTTTAAACGATAAAATCAGGGAATCATTGCCGGCTTATCGCGCGCTCTATGACGTCTTAATACTTAATGATGGCGATTTCGCCTTGCCTTTAAGCATACTTAAAGATTTGCTTACTTATGTCGATTGACCATAAAAATATTCGTGTTTTAGTTTTAGCCCTGATTGAAAATAACGGGAAAATTTTAGCTTGTCCTGGTCGGGATACCGTTAAAAAGCAAGAGTATTATCGTTTAATCGGCGGGGGCGTTGATTTTGGTGAAAGCACTTCATCTGCTTTGCGTCGAGAAATAAGGGAGGAATTAGGTTTAACAATTTTAAAACCGGAATTACTGGACGTTTTTGAAAATATCTTTGTTTTTAATGGATTGCCGGCACATGAAATTATATTTTTATATCGGGTAAAATTTAAATCAAAAGAGGCTTACCGTCGCCTTTTATTTCCTATTCTTGATTCTGACCACGGTCATCAAGCGATATGGATAAATCCTAAAAAGGTAGGCGTTAAAAAAATATATCCTCAAGAAATTTTAGATTATATTTAGATTTATGCATGATTTAAAATCTTTATTTTCTCCACGTTCCATTGCTGTTGTCGGTGCTTCAACCCGCCCTGAAAGCGTTGGTCGGGCACTTTTTGAGAATCTCCGTTTATCGGGTTTCAAAGGAAAAATTTTTCCTGTTAATCCAAAAGTAAAAAGACTAGGGTCGCTACGTTGCTATTCTTCTTTGTCGGAAATCCAGGAAAAAATTGATTTAGCGCTGATTGCCGTTCCGGCAATTTTAGTGCCAGATATTTTGCGGGAGGCGGGAAGGATAAAAATTAAGGCTGCCGTAATAATTTCCGCCGGTTTTAAAGAAGCAGGACGTAATGATTTAGAGCAAGAAATTGTCCGTATCGCTAAGCATTATCGCCTCACTTTACTTGGACCTAATTGTCTTGGCTTTATAAGACCTAGAAATTGTCTTAATGCTACTTTTGCTTCGGTTTCTTCCACTCCCGGCAGTTTAGCCTTTTTATCTCAGAGTGGCGCTCTAGGCACGGCTTTTTTGGATAAGGCCCAATCTTTGTCTTTAGGTGTTTCTTTGTTTGCCAGTGTTGGTAACAAAGCTATTTTGGATGAAGCCGACATTATTAATTATTTACAAACTGACAAATCAACAAAAGTCCTCGGACTTTATGTCGAACAGTTTTCGCGTCCAGAGATTCTGGGTAGAGCTATTCGTCGTTTTAATCGTGGCGCCGGCGCTAGGCCAGTGGTGGTATTAAAGGCGGGGGCTACTGCCGCCGGTGCTCAAGCCAGCGTTTCTCATACCGGTGCAATGGCAGGAAATGACGAAATTTATCAGGCTTTTTTTAGAGACAATAGTATTATTAGGGCAGATAGCATGTCAGATTTTTTTGACTATTTGCAAATATTTACTAGTAATAAAATTGTTTCAGCGCGCCGTTTGGCCATTATCACTAACGCCGGCGGACCCGGCGTGCTAGCGGCTGATGCCGCTTCTAGACGCGGTTTAATTCTCAGTCAACTTGGACGGGCCACTCTTGCTTCTTTGAAAAAGAATTTGCCGGCGGCAGCCTCTATGGCCAATCCTATTGATATTCTTGGTGATGCCAGCCCCAAGCGCTATTTAGATACTCTAAAGATGATATTGACTGATGACGCGGTCGAGTCTATCTTGATTTTGGTAACGCCGCAGTCGATGACAAAAATTGAAGAACTGGCAGAGATTTTACTTAAACATCGGCGCTCGCTTTCCAAACCACTAGCCATTTGTCTGATGGGCGGGGCATCTATGTCTTCTGCTTCCCTATCTTTACGCCGCGCCGGTTTGGCCGTTTTTGATTATCCTGAGCAAGCGGTTGCCGCGCTGGCGGTTTTAGCGGATTTTTATGATAAAGAAAAAAAGAAAGTATCAAATGTTTTTCAGATTAAGATGCCGTCTATTTCCTGGCCGGAAAAGAGGGCATTTGAACGGGTGACTAAAATATTTGCACATCTTCGCTCGCAAGGGATCAAGGAAATACCTGAATTTCAAGCCTTAGAAATTTTACGTCTTTATGATTTACCCGTGCCTAAATTCTTTATTTTAAGAAGTCAGGCTGATGCCGCCAGAGCGAGAAAAATATTTCCTGAGCCTTTGGCTCTAAAAATAGCATCTTATGATATTTTGCATAAGGACGAGGTTGGCGGCGTGAGTCTTGATGTTAAACCAGAGAACTTGGTTGGGGCTTATAAGGATATCCTGGCAAGAGTTAAGGAGAGAAAGCCTGGTGCTGCTATTGAGGGTGTATTAGTAATGCCCATGGTATCCTCCTCTTTGGCAGAGCTTATTGTCGGTAGCGTAAGTGATTCCTCTTTCGGCCATTCTTTAATGATTGGCTGGGGCGGTATTTACACAGAAACGATTAAGGATGTATCTTTTACTCTTTTACCTCTGACTTTGGAAAAAATTAGGCGGATGCTGTCAACACTGAGGGTAGGGAAAATTTTGCTTGGTAGCCGGGGTCAAAAGCCTGCTGATTTTCAATCATTGGTTAGATTGTTATTTACTCTTGAGCGGTTATTATTTGATTTTCCGGAAATCAAGGAAATTGATTTGAATCCGGTCGCCATCTCAGCAGAGGGCCTACAAATACTTGATGCGCGTTTAATCTTATCTTAAATATTTAAAAATATGTACATGAACTTGCTTTGGTTTTTGCCCACTTTCATTATCCTGTATATGACTTTTTGGTTTTTAGTCTCGTTATTAGTTGAGCGTCGCGATATTATTGATATTGCCTGGGGAGCAGGTTTTGTTTTTTTAGCTTGGACAACTCTTATTTTTCGCGATTTAGATTTAGACACGCGCTCCATTTTATTATTATCTGCTATTAGTCTTTGGGGCTTGCGCTTGTCTTTCCATACCGTTCGCCGCAATCTTCGTCAAGAAGAAGATTGGCGCTATCATCGCTGGAGTCAGGGGCAGGCACGTCTGCATCCGTTTTGTGTGTTTTTTCAAGTATTTTTATTACAGGGAGCCTTAATGATGATTATCGCCTTACCGGTGGTTTACAGTCTGTGTTTCATTAATCTGCCTTTGTTTGAGCTTAATTATCTCGGAATTTTTTTAATTATTTTTGGTCTTATTTTTGAAACCGTGGCAGATCAGCAACGTTATCTTTTTTTAAAAAAGGAGCGCAATAAAGACCAATTAATTAGTACCGGATTATGGCGCTACAGCCGCCATCCTAATTATTTTGGGGAAATTATTTTTTGGTGGGGTATATATTTTTTAGTTTTAGGAGCACCAAAGTCATGGATGATGATTATTTCTCCTCTAACTATTACTTATATTATGCTTTTTGTTTCCGGTTTACCGATGGAAGAGCGTTACCGGGGGCGTCCGGATTTTGAAGAGTATAAGCGCCGGACCAGCGCCTTAATTCCTTGGTTTGTCAAAAAGAACCGTTAGCTGGCTCTTGATAAGGTCAGGAAACCCCGGATAAAGCCATCCCTGAAAGGGTGGCTTTTTGATACGGGGATAAGATCATTAAAAGTGGTCTTGACTGTTTTATAGTTTATTGATAAACTATATTTTTGATAAACTATATTTTGACGTTCAGGTTTGGCGTTACTCTTGAAATTATAGGCGCATAATATTTGTTTGAATTTTTTAGATAACCTTATGAAGCATATACTTTACAATCAAGTTAAGGAGCATCGTTTAGGGGGTTGGCTGGTCTTTACCGCTATGCGTTTAGAAATGATGGCAGATCGTTTTATGTTTAAGCCTTTGGGCTTGACTACGGCTAGTTTTAGAATATTAATGTTGCTTGATAAGCTTGGACCGCAGACGCCCTCGGAAATCATTGAGTTAATTGGCAGCACCAAATCTAATGTTACTCAACGCATTAATTTTCTTAATCGCCAAGGCCTCATCAGTTTGAAGCGTAAAATGGGTACCGACAAACGCCGAGTATCAGTGAAGATCACGAGCCTTGGCTTAAAAAAAATAAACACCACGCGTCGCCTTTTTAAGAAACATAATCTTCGTATTGAAAATTATTTTAGCTCTAAGGAGATGGAAAATTTCTTACGTTTAATCCGCAAGCTTAATCAGGGTTTGGATAAATGTGAAATCAATATCAATAAGAATAATAAATATGAAAAAAAATCTTAGTTTATTAGCAGTGTTAGTTTTATCTCTTCTTTTTTCTGGTTGTGGTACTTCCCAACCAGTGGCGGAACCGACGCCGTCAGCGATAAAGGTGAAAACACAGAGTTTGGCTGACAGCAAGGAAATAAGGCAAGATTTAGAATATCCGGCGATTGTTTCCGCCAGTACTGAGGCGAAACTAGTAGCGAAGAGTTCTGGTAATCTTTCTGGAGCCGATTTTAAGGTTGGCGATGAAGTGAAAATTGGCCAGACTCTGGCTCGTATCGATGATATTGGTTCGTCCGGATTCAGTACTGACGGTATCAATAGCAATCAGATAAAACAAGCCATTATTGCCGTGGAGCAGGCGCAATCATTTTATCAATTGGCGCGCTCTAATTACGAAAATTTGCTTGTGTCTTCGGCTAAAGACTTGCATCAGGCAGAAATCGCTCGCGATCAGGCAAAAAATGCTCAATCTCATTTAAATACGACTTCAGAAGAAAGTCTAAAGAGCGCTGAATTGGCCTATGAAACCGCCAAGATTGCTACTGAGCAGGCGCGCTTATCCTTGCTTAATCGCCAGAAGCAGATGCAACAGGGAAGTCTTGATGCTAATGATAATGCCGACTTAGCTGCTACCGCGGCTGTTAATACGGCCGGCAATGTTCTTACCGGGATTAATAATTTAGCCGCTTTTGATGATAATAACGTGGTCTCTATTGCCTATCGCGGTAATCTCGGGGCTCTTGATTCCAATTCCTATAATCAGGCCGACAATGATTATCAAGCTGCTAAAAGCGCTTACGATGTTTATCAGACGACTAGTTTTTCGGATATTTCTGAGCGCTTGCAAGCAGCTATAGATTTAGCGGAAAAGGTAAAAAAGTTAGCTGATAGCAGTAAGTATTTATTTGATAAGAGTATCCCTTCCTCTGTTTTGCCGCAATCAGCCGCGACTGGCGTTTCTCTTTCCGGTTTGCAATCGGCAGCTGCCTCTTATCAATCTCAGCTTAACGCCGTCATCGGCCAAGCTCGAGGAGCAGCTCAAGCTTTAGCTAACGTCGCTTTAAGCAACGACAGCACTCTGGATGCCCTCAAGCAAGCCTATGAATTAGCTAAGAAGCAGGAAGCCATTGCTCAACAGAACTTGAATAATCTCAAAGCCGGTAATAATAGTCAGAGCGATCAGGCGGGATTTTCTGTCAGCCTTGCTCAGAATCAATATGAGAATTTAAAAGTTAAGCTTGATTCCCAGATATTAGCGGCTAAAGCACAGATGGATGCGGCCCAGTTGCAGTATAATAATGCCTTGGTCGCTTTGCAGAGTCTATATGATATTCATTCCATAGTTTCGCCGATTGTTGGTAGAGTTACTCAAAAATTGGCTAATAACGGCGATACCGTTAGCGCGGGACAAGTGGTAGCAGTTGTCAGTCAAGTTGATAATCTTAAAGTGAGATTTTTTGTTGAACCGGAATATGTCCTAGATATGAAATTGGGCACTCCGGTAGAAGTTTTATCTGCTGACGGGCAGTCATATGCCGGCTTAATTTCTTCCGTCGCTGCTCAAGCCGACAATGCCACCAAGCGTTTCCAGGTGGAGGTCAAGTTGGATGATCAGGCTAAGCCTTTATTAGGCACAGTGGTGAGCGTCAAATTGTCTTTAGAAAAAAGCGTCGCCAGCGGTGACGGCGAGGCTATCGTGCCTTTGTCTTCTTTGGAAATAGGTCAGAATGGTAATTTTATCTTTTTATTTGAGGACGGGAAAGCGCGTAAAGTGCCGGTGGAACTACAGAAAGTTTTAGGAGAAAGGGCGCAAATAAAAGTAGAAGCGCCGGCTGACGCTATTTTGATTATTGAGGGTAATAAATTGCTGCGCGACGGCGATGTCGTTGAGGCGAGTGCTTAAATATATGGAAATTAATTTACATAAACCCCAAGAAGCTGGCCTGGCGGAGGAAACGACTATTGCTAAAACTTCCGATCACCTTTATTTAAAAAAGTTGGAGTTCGACCCGGCTCTCCGCAAGAGTTGGCTCAATTTTTTTATTGTTAATTTTCGGGTTGTCATTTTACTTATTATTCTCTTAACCGCTTTAGGACTTTATTCTTTCTTTTCTTTACCGCGTGAATCCAGTCCGGAAGTAAAAATTCCGATTGCTGTTGTTATGACAGTTTATCCCGGCGCCTCTCCGGCGGATGTTGAGGAGTTAGTTACCAAAAAAATTGAAACCAAGATTTCTGGAATCAAGGATGTCGATAAAATTACTTCTAATTCCTCCAATTCTGTCTCGGCGATTACGGTTGAATTTAGTTCCAAGGCCGATCTTAATGATTCTTTACGCAGTCTGCGTGATCAGGTCAATAGTCTCAAAGGAACCCTGCCTAGCGACGTTAATGATCCGATAGTTAAAGAAATTTCTTTGGATGACACTCCTATCATTACTATATCACTAGCCGCTCCTTATGACGGTTTCAGATTGCGCAGTTTTGGCGAAGATGTGCGCGATGAATTAGAAAAGATTGCGGGGGTGCGCGAAGTGATTATTTCCGGAGGCGAGGAAACTGAATTTGAGATTGCTTATGATCCCCAAAAACTAACATTTTTTAATTTATCAGCCGACGCCGCTAATCAACTGGTGGCGGCTGCTAATCTAGCAATTCCGGCCGGCACTTTTGAAGGCCGAGAGTATTCATATCCAGTCCGCGTAGACGGACGTTTTTTTGATGCTACCAAGCTTGGCAACACTCCTTTATTTCATACCGATGACGGCGCTATTATTTATTTAAAAGATGTTGCTTCGGTCAAAGAAACAGCCATTAAAAAGAGCGTATATTCTCGTTTAGCTACTAGGGAAAATGGCGGTCAAGATAATATCAATCTGCAGATTATCAAAAAGACCGGAGGCTCCATTCTGGATATTTCCGCGGAGGTACAGACAATCCTTGACCGGATGACCAAAGCGCTTCCAGGGGCTACTTATGAAATTACTTATAATGCCGCCGATCAGATTAATCAAGATTTTAATCAATTAACTCATGATTTTATTTTGACTCTATTGTTGGTTTTCACGATTCTTTTCTTAATAGTTGGATTTAAGGAAGCTTTAGTGGCGGGATTAGCTATTCCGTTGGTATTTTTTGCGACTTTCGGTGTGATGTTGATGACCGACATTAGTCTTAATTTCTTGTCTTTATTTTCGTTGATTTTAGCTTTAGGCTTATTGGTTGATGATGCTATCGTTGTCGTTTCCGCCACCAAGCAATATCTTCGTTCTGGCAAGTTTACCCCAGAAGAAGCTGTTTTATTGGTATTGAATGATTTTAAGATGGTTTTAACCACCACCACTTTGACTACGGTCTGGGCATTTTTGCCGCTTTTGCTCGCCACCGGCATTATCGGTGAATTTATCAAATCAATTCCCATTACCATGTCTGTTACTTTAGTCACTTCTTTGATTATTGCTTTAATTATCAACCATCCTTTAGCCGCTATTTTGGAGCGCATCCGTTTTACGCGCAAATTATTCTCCTTTTTATTTGTCGGTTTGATTGTAATTTCTTTAGGCGTTTGGTTTTTGCCTTTATCTATTGTTTGGAAATTAGCCCTATCTCTACCTTCTTTGGCAGCGGTTATTTTTTTGGGACGCTGGTATCGCCACCGTGGCCAAAAAGTATTAGAGAATAATAGTGTCCTAGTAGAACAGGAATGGCGAGATGATGATGCTATCAAGAAAAAATTACGTGAGCAGGGAAGTCATGATAATAATAATTTTTTAAATCGCTTGTTTCATGGTGTTATCCATTTTGACCGCATTCTGCCTTATTATGAAAAATATCTGCGCCGGCTTTTAGCAACTAAACGCAGTCGTTTGCTTACTTTGGCGGTTACATTTTTCCTATTTTTAGTCGCCGTTTCCTTACCTGCCACCGGCATCATTAAGAGTGAGTTTTTTCCCAGTTACAATTCCGATGTTTTGTATATTAATTTAGAGGCGCCTTCTGGTTTACGTTTAGAAGAAACCGATAAGATTGTCGCGCAAGTCGAACAGCGTTTGTTTGCTTACCCGGAAATTTTAAATTTTACCACTCTAGTTGGATCTTCCGCCTCTTTCAACGGTCTAGGGGGAGGGAATAACTCTTCACACTTAGCCTCGATTACGATTAAGCTGAGTAAAACTGATGAGCGCAAAATTACTTCTTATCAGTTGGCAGATAAAATTAGGGCTGATTTGAGCGATATTAAAGCAGCTAAAATTACAGTGGAATCTCTAGCGGGCGGACCGCCTTTCGGCGCCGCTTTTGAAGCGCAAATAAAAGGTGATGATTTGCAGGTCTTGGATAAGATTGCCAATGATTTAGAAGTTTATTTGCGTTCAATCCCTGAGGTGGTAAGTACTGATATTTCCTTGAAAGAGTCACCGGCTGATTACACTTTTACTCTTGATCCTGCTCGTTTGGAACTTTACAGTCTGAATGCCGCCTATGTCGGTTCGACTTTGCGCATGGCAATTTCCGGTACCGAAGTGACAACTGTTTTAAGGGACGGCAAAGAAATAAAAGTAATTGCACGTTTTGCTAAAGACAAGATTCCAACACTGGAGTCGATCCAGAATTTACAGATAATCAATTTGAAAAAGCAGCCGGTCTTTCTTAAAGACGTTGCCAAAATAGAATTAAAGCCTTCGGTGGAAACCATCACCAGAATCGACCAGAAGCGAACGGTTATTTTAAATGCCGGCCTTAAAGGTGGAGCGAATTCAACTTTAGTTTTAAAAGAATTTCAAGAGAAAATTAAAGATTATCAATTCCCGAATAATTATGAAATTTCTTATGGCGGCGAAAATGAGCAGAACCAGGAATCAGTGCTATCAATTATCCGCGCAATGGCAGTGGCTTTTGTCTTGATTATTTCTACTTTGGTTATCCAGTTTAATTCTTTTAAGAAAGCAGCGATTGTTCTGACTACTATCCCCCTCGCTCTTATCGGCGTATTTTTCGGATTGGCGCTTGCCGGTATTAATCTTTCCTTCCCCGGTCTTATTGGTATTTTGGCTTTATTCGGGATTGTGGTAAAAAATGCAATTATTTTGGTTGATAAAATAAATTTAAACTTAAGAAGCGGCATTCCTTTTAAGGATGCAATCGTCGACGCTGGCAAATCGCGTTTGGAGGCAATTTTTATCACTTCTATTTGTACGATTTTTGGAATCCTGCCAATTACTTTATCTAATGAAATGTGGCAAGCTTTGGGCGGATCAGTTATTTTCGGTTTAATGCTCTCTTCTTTTATGACCTTGTTTATCGTCCCCACTCTTTTTATGACATTTATTAAAGACAAGGGGCGTTATTAAAAATTATGTTATAGAAAAAGGCGATGCTTAGTCAGTATCGCCTTTTTTGTTGCCCTGTTTTTATTTAATAATTACATAAATACAGGTCTAGAGTCTTGTGAGTGTGAGCGCGAGCGATTAAATAGAGTCCATTTTTTTGTAGCCTGGCATCTCCTTTTTCTCTTTTTGCTACTTTTTTTTCTTAGGGCATGAGCCCATAAGAATAGTCGAAAAAATTCTATTATTGTTCTCATGGCTTGAATTTTTAAGATTATTTTTATTACACTATAATATATAAACTTTGTCAAGAATGGTCGGAAAATATGAATCAGTATACAATATGAGAGTATGATTGCTGGTTTGCCCTTGGCTGCCTATTTGCGGC
Source organism: Parcubacteria group bacterium ADurb.Bin115 (assembly GCA_002070735.1). GTDB lineage: Bacteria > Patescibacteriota > Patescibacteriia > Patescibacteriales > UBA12465. The sequence goes on along the minus strand of MWDX01000007.1, from coordinate 5,090 downwards.
CGAAAAAACTAGAAGAAGTAGTCGGTCAGACGCATATCTTGCGCAGTGATAGCTGGCTAGTGCAAGCGATAAAAAATGATCGTGTTTCTTCGCTTGTCTTCTGGGGTCCTCCCGGTTCCGGCAAAACCACTCTAGCTTTTTTAATTGCTAAAGAAACTAAGGCGGATTTTGTGGAATTGTCGGCTACGGAAAGCGGGGTTAAGGATTTAAAGCAGATTGTCGAAAAGGCGCGTTCCGGTAAAAGATTGGGAGTAAAGACAATTTTATTTATTGATGAAATTCATCGTTGGAATAAATCCCAGCAAGACGCGCTACTGCCGCAAGTAGAGAACGGCACGATTATTTTAATCGGCGCCACTACTGAAAATCCCAGTTTTGCCCTTAACGGCGCTTTGCTCTCGCGTTTGAAAGTGGTGCTGCTTGAGGCCTTGTCCGAAGACGATCTTTCGTTGATTATAAAGAGGGCGGCCAAAGTTTTACAGGTTAAAATAAAAGTTGAAGCCGTTCGCTTAGCCGCTCGCTTAGCTAACGGTGACGCTCGCCGCGCTATTGGTCTAATTGAAGAGGCCGCCTCTTGGCAAAAGATTATAGATGCCAGCCTTATTAAAGATATCGTTAATAAGCCGAATTTACTTTATGATAAGAGTGGCGAAGAGCACTATAATCTTATATCCGCTTTACATAAATCAATGCGCGGTAATAATCCTGATGCGTCTTTATATTATTTAGCGCGAATGCTGGAGGCGGGTGAGGACCCCGTATATATCGCTCGGCGTCTGGTGCGTTTCGCCAGTGAGGATATCGGTCTGGCAAATAATAGTGCGGCCATGCTCACAGAAGCGGTTTTCGCGGCCTGCAAGAATATCGGTATGCCAGAGTGTGGCGTCCATCTCGCCCACGCCGTAGTTTATTTGGCAAAATCTCCTAAAAGCATTGCCGTTTATGCGGCTTTCAATGAAGCCATGGCAGAAGTAAGAAATAGTGGCAATTTGCCGGTACCCTTACATCTGCGCAATGCGCCCACCAAGTTGATGAAGGATTTGGGCTATGGTAAAAATTATAAATATACTCCTTTAGAAGATGATTCTAATCAGGAATATCTGCCCGCCGCCCTGAAGGGCAGAAAATTTTTTAAGCCATAATTTATAGACGGTGCAACCCGAATTTATAACCTCTTCCGGGGAAAGTATGGATATAATCAGTTTCTCCCGCGGCGTTTAATTTTTTGCGTAGGCTCATAATATGGGCTTCAATAGTATTAGAGAAAGGATCGGCATTGTTTTCCCAGACATTATCCATAATTTGGCTGCGAGAGAGAACTTCATCTTTACGCCGGAAGAATAGTTCTAAAAGAGCATATTCTTTGCCGGTTAAATAGATGCGCCTCCCCCTTCTTAAAGCTAACTGTCTTTTGATATCCAGTTCCAAATCGCCCAAGCGCCAAGATTTTTCTGGTATGATTTGCGGGCGACGCAGTAAAGCTTGAACCCGCCACAGAAATTCATCAAATAGGAAAGGCTTAGTCAGATAATCATCAGCTCCTTGATGGAACATTTCTCCCTTTTTTTCGGGTTCGGCCTCAACGGTCAATATCAGTACGGGTGTTTTAATGCCTGTCGATCTAATTTCTTTAAGAACGGCAAGGCCATTTAATTTGGGCAAGTTACCGTCGAGAACAATCAGATCATAATGGTTACTGCGTGCCAGTAAAGAACCATGTTCGCCGTCATAGGCGGCGTCGACGATATAAGCTTTACTTTTAAGGCCGCGGCTTAAGAAGGCAACGATATCTTTTTCGTCATCAATGATAAGAATTTTCATATATTTATAATTTTATGCTCTCTAAAGTGGAGCCTTATAATTATAATATTTAACGGATAAATTCTTTTTAAATTTTTTATCACTTATCTTTAAACGAGATAATGGACAATGATTCCTGCCTCCTTTATAATAGAAGTAGGCTTTAAATATAAATTTTATGAAGAAAGTTAAATTGAGTAATCAGGAAGTAAAAGGAACCAGTGACTGGCTGCCGGCTGAATTTTCTGTACGCCATTATATTTTTGAAACTTGGCGCCGCGTTTGTTCAAGTTACGGCTTTCAAGAATATCTGACGCCATTGGTTGAATCGGCAGAAATATATCGCGTCAAATCCGGAGAAGATGTTGGCGGTAAAGAATTGGTGACTTTTACCGATTTGGGTGGTCGGGAATTATGTATTCGTCCCGAGATGACCCCTTCTGTGACGCGCTTGGTTTCCAAAATTTATGCCTCTTCGCCCAAGCCCATAAAATTATTTTCCATCGCAAATTTTATGCGCAATGAAAAGCCTCAGCGCGGACGCAATCGGGAATTTTGGCAGCTTAATTGCGATATTTTTGGCAGCGCTTCTTTGGCGGCCGATTTGGAAATTTTACAATTATCCCTTGATATCATGAAAGCTTTCGGCGCTCCGGAAAATTCCTTCACCTTACGTCTTAATAGTCGTCGCCTTTTAGATAATTTTTTACCGATTTTTGGACTTGATTTAAAAAATAAATCTATAGTTTTTAGGATTTTGGATAAATACGGAAAACTCAGCCAGGATGAATTTATCCGCCGCCTAGTGGCAGTGGGGGCCAAGGAGCAGTCGGCTAAGAGTTTAGAAGCTTTTATGGCGGGAACTGAAAAAAATTTATTTTTAAAAGCCTTGGCAGAAAATTCTGATTTGCGAGCGGCTAAACAAGAAATTGATTTTGTTTTAAAACAATTACAGAATTTAGGTTATAACCAGGCTCAATTTGACCCGACTTTAATTCGCGGTTTTGATTATTATGACGGCCTAGTTTTCGAAGTTTTTGATAATCATCCTGACAATAGAAGAGCTTTATTCGGCGGCGGACGCTATAACGGTCTAGCTGAACTTTTCGGTACGGAGAGTTTCCCGGCAGTTGGCGTCGCTCCCGGCGATGAGACTACCCGTTTGTTTTTAGAAAGTTGGAACCTACTGCCAGTTATTCCGGATGAACGTTATTATCTGCCTTTGTTGAGTGCGGATTTGCTATCTGACACTCAGCGCTTAGCTCAAATTTTACGGGCAGAAGGTAAAAACGTTTTATTTGCTTTCGAGCCTCAACGTCCTGGTAAGGCTTTGGAATTCGCTAATAAGCAGGGAATTGACAGGGTGGTTATTTTTGGGAGCAATGAAAAGGCCCTGGGTCAATATAAGATTAAGGAGATGAAAAGCGGGGAAGAAAAAATATATTATTTTAAGGCTTAATTTATCTTTTTAAAAAGCGCCCCCTTTCAGGAGGCGTTTTTTTTATTTTTGTCTTTTTTCACAGCAAAGGGGGCAAAGCTGAGACGATGGAGGGGACAGGGTCCGAATTCTTTAATTTTTTCTAGATGTCTTTTAGTGCCGTAACCTTTATGGCGAGCAAATTCATATTCAGGATATTTTTTATCCGCTTCCAGCATCAGCCAGTCGCGACTAACCTTGGCAATAATAGAGGCGGCGGCGATGGTAAAAACTTTGGCGTCGCCATCAATAATAGCGCTTTGTTTTTGTTTTAACTGTGGTATTTTGAGATTGCCATCCACTAAGACATAATCAGGTTGAAGGGCTAGGCGATCAAGCGCCTGGCGCATTGCCAGAAAAGCGCTTTGGAGGATATTAATTTTATCTATCACTTTATTGTTTACCACCCCGATTTCTACCGCTAGCGCCTTATTCTTAATAACGCCAAATAATTTTTCCCGGCGTTTGGCGCTCAGTTTTTTGGAGTCGGTCACTAATTTTAAGTCTTCATCATCAATTTTAAAATCCGGCCCGATAACAACACAAGCGGCCACTACCGGTCCGGCTAAGGGTCCTCGACCGGCTTCATCAACGCCACCGATTAGTTTGTGTCCGGCAGCAAATATTTGTTTTTCAGTTTCTAAATCAAGCATATTTTTTAATTATAGCATTTTCTTTGTTTTTTTAACTATTTATTGACATAAATATTTAATTATGATACATTAAATTGTTAATTCACGTACATTTAAACCCTAAAATTTATTATAAGATGAAAAAAGTAGCTTTGTTGTTCTTGTTGACCATTTCTGCAAGTTTTCTAAGCGCCCAGGCATTCTATTTTAACCCCCTGGTTTCAGTCGGTCGCATTGACACTACTGGCACCAGATTGGTCCGTCAGTTAGCTATCCAAATTACGGACAGTAGAAATAATAACAAGTTTCTACTCTCCGGGGAGGTAGCCACTGGCAGCCGGGAATTGAAACAGCACTATGCCGTGTTTACCCATAAAGGCAAACGCTACAGCGTTTACTACCAATGGGATATCAGTGAGCCCATCTTGCTGATGAGCTGTGAATTCTTAATGATTTCTGTTCATCCCGAAGGCACGGACGATCCTGAGGATCTTGTGTCCTACAAGGATTATCATCTTGATGGTAGTTGGGATGAGTATTCTCACGGTCAGTATATTTACTTGGCTGAATATAAAGATAGATTTTCTGATGATAATTATCAGAAAAATTTTCTTCAAACCATAAAAGAGGCCCTTGCTTTTTTTCAATAAGGTGCAATCTAATATTTTTCCGCCGTTTCTATTTATGGGAATGGCGGTTTTTTATTAGTTAGTCTTTACAAATAGCCCTTCCTGTGGCAAGCTATAGGCATGATTCCATCGCCCGGATGGCGGAATTGGTAGACGCGCTAGCTTCAGGTGCTAGTCTTCGCAAGGGGGTGGGGGTTCGAGTCCCCCTTCGGGCACGTTTGGTCGTTTAGCTCAGCTGGTTAGAGCGCTGCGTTCACATCGCAGAGGTCAGTGGTTCGAGTCCACCAACGACCACCATAAACGATTTGATGAGTTTTCCGTCTCGCTCGGGCGTTCCACCCTCGCTCCAGTGGGTAAAAAATAAAGGTAATTCCAAGGTTTTTGAAAGAAATTTCCAGTCGCCCCGTCGCAAAGCGGCGGTTTGAGCCGATTTTTTTAAGAAAATTTTTCATCTCCGAAAAATTTTCTTGCAAAGCGAGATTTTTGGCTTGGTTGGCCTCTAAAATCCAGTTTCTTGTGAGTTCGAGCCAATGATTTTTAGAAAAGAAAAAA
>MWDX01000006.1 GCA_002070735.1 Parcubacteria group bacterium ADurb.Bin115 | reverse complement strand
GAGGAAAGCAAACAGAAACTAAGGGAACAATATGCGACGCTTAATCCAGCCGAACTACGACGCCAAATTAAAGCTAAACTGGAAAAACTTAATAATCTTAATCAAATAATTATTAATCAAATCATAGACTTGAAACCGAAGGCCAAAGTTACATTCTTAGACCATAGATCGAACTAGCTTACGGTTACATTCTTAGATCATTTGACACGAGTAATCGAATTTAGAAATAAAGATAATTGGTGCCAGTTATAGCCGCTCTAATTCTGAGAAGAATAAAATAACTTATTCCCCAAGCTGATAAAATTATCACTAGACCGATAACTGCTTGAGTAATCTGCTTAATCGCCTCTTTCACCTTCTCTTCGTCACCAGCCGCCGTCATATATTTAAAGCCGGCCAATAATAACAAAGCAAGAAAAACAACCCCCAAGGTTGACAGGACAATCATAATGATTCTAACCATCGTAATACGAATATCGTCAGGAGTGTCATTACCGAAAGCCGCTTGTATCTCCTTGTCTTTAAAACCTTCCTGACTATTAATCAGACTGCTATCAGCAATAGCGGCCTGAGGCGGCCCAAAAAGGCCTATTTGCAATAAACCAAAAAATAAAAGAAAAAAGGCGGACAAAGTTTTCTTAATGGTAGTGCTCATATAATTTATGTTATACTATAATCATTATATAAAATCTTTCCTGAAAAAACAAGAAAATATGAGTCTCCAGCAAAAAATATTTAGCAACACCTTGGTACAAATTATCGGGAAATTAGCATCCACCGGTTTAAATCTGTTTGCTTTTGCCTTAATGACAAGAGAATTAGGGCAAAATGGCTTTGGCGAATACACCACCATTATCACCTTCCTCTCCTTTTTTGCTATTATGGCTGATTTGGGACTAACTCTGGTAACCGTCCAAATGATTAGTGGCGACCAAGAAAAAGAAAATCTTATTCTGGGAAATCTTTTTGGTTTGCGCTTAATATCTTCCTTAATTTTTATTGGCTTAGCCCCAATCATTGTCCAATTGGCTAATTATAATAATAGCATCAAGTTAGGGGTCTTGATTACAGCCGCCTCTTTTGTTTTTAACGCTTTAAATCAGATTATGGTCGGTCTTTTCCAAACTAGACTGAAAATGAATCGAGTTGCTTGGGCGGAAACTCTAAGCCGCTTCGTGATGATTGCAGGTGTTATTATTTCCATTAATCTAAATTGGGGGCTTAACGGCATGCTCATCGCCACGGTATCCGCCAGTCTAACTAGCTTTCTCCTTCATTTTATCTTCGCCCATCGCTTTGCTAAAATTAAGCCTTTATTTAATTGGCCGGTGTGGCAAAATATTCTTAATCTTTCTTGGCCGCTAGCCATAACTATCGCCTTCAATCTTATCTATTTACGCGCGGATACACTGATTCTATCTCTTGTTAAGACCGCCGATACTGTCGGTCTCTACGGCGCAGCCTATAAAATTATTGACGTGCTTAGTTCGCTGCCTTTTATGTTCGCCGGCATCATTTTACCAATTATGATAACGACTTGGCGCCAGAATAAAGAAAAATTTTATAAAATATTACAAAAATCATTTGACATAATGGCGGCCGCCGCCATTCCTTTAGTTGTCGGCACTCAATTCTTAGCTGATAAAATTATTGTTCTTATCGCCGGTCCTGACTTTTTAGAAGCTGGTATAATTCTACGCATATTAATTTTTGCCATTGCCGCCATCTTTATGGGCAACATGATGGCTCACGCAATTATTGCCATTAAAGCTCAAAAGAAAGTAATCTGGATATATGTATTTACTAGCATTACCTCTCTGGTGGCTTACATCATTCTTATCCCTCGCTTCTCCTATTTTGGGGCAGCGGCGGTCACTATTTATAGCGAAGCGACTATTGCTGTTCTCTCAACTTGGTTTATTTATCGCCATTTAGGTTTCCGCATATGCTGGAGGGGAACATTAAAGGCCCTGATAGCCTCCCTACTTATGGGCGCTTTGTTGTGGATATGGCCATCAACTTGGACAAATTCAGCCCTAGGGCTTCTATTAACTATTGCTGCTGCCGGTCTTTTTTATATCTTGTTTTTAGGTTTATTAAAAGCCTTCCGGCGCAGCGATCTATTATTAATCTTCAATAAAAAATAACATGAAAACAATTCATAGCCACGCCGGTGACATCCAAATAATTTACGAAAGCGGAGATTTTTTAGTAATCAACAAACCGGCCGGGCTCATCGTTCATAAAGCCACCGGCAATAAAAGCAAAGCTCTAATTGATTATATATTGGAGTCTTACCCTGAAATTAAAAAGGTTGGGGAAGACAAATCTCGCCCGGGCATCGTCCACCGCTTAGACAAAGATGCTAGCGGTTTAATGATTATAGCGAGAAACAATCAAGCCTTTGTTGCTATTAAACAACAATTTAAAAAACGGACCATTTATAAAGAGTATCTTGCTTTGGTTCACGGCCAAATTATCAAAGACGAAGGAAAAATTATCTTTCCCCTAACCAGATCTAAATCTGGGCACAAGATGGCGGCCCTGCCAGCAAGCAATCGCGCCAAGAAAAAACTTTCCAATCGTGACGAAGGCAATATTAGGGCCAGACTAAAAGCCAAAAAGGCCTTAAGTTTGTTTACAGTTGAAAAAAAATGGCCCCACTTCAGTTTAGTGTCAGTAAATATTAAAACGGGAAGAACTCATCAAATTAGAGCTCACTTCGCCGCCTACGGACACGCCTTGGTGGGGGACGACTTGTATGGAACAAACAAGAATAAATTAAAAAATAAAAAAATGTCTTTAGGTAGAATATTTTTAGTTGCCAAAAAATTAAAATTTAAAGACCGAGAAGGAAACACCCAAGAATTTCAGATAGACCTACCATCGGACTTAAAAAAAATTATTGATACCTTAAAAAAATAATTTTGACTTTACAAATTTTGACTTTAAATCTAATATTTCCTATAATTACTTATTATAGAAAATAAAAAAAATCATATGAAAAAAATATGTAATCGTCTTTTTAAAAATAAGAAGGCCTTAGTGATAGTTATCGCCGTCTTAATCTTAGTCATAGCAGCGGTTATTGCCACCGTTATTGCCGACAAGAAACCATATAAAGAAATAGGCGTCGCGGAAGCGGTTGCTAAATCTGAAGATTTTATAAATCAGTTCTTAATGCCAAGCGGAAGTAAAGCGTCTGTTATTGAAACCTCGGAGGAATATGATTTATATAAACTGAAAATCAATATCGGCTCCGAAAGCCCGGTAGAATCCTATGTCAGCAAAGACGGAAAACTCTTTTTTCCTCAAGCCATTGATATGGATAAAATCGCCCAAGAACAAGCAGGTAACAATAACTCCGCTTCTAACCCGACAGTCCCAGTCGACATCCCTAAAAATGACAAACCGGTAGTAGAACTATTTGTAATGAGCTATTGTCCCTACGGCACTCAAATTGAAAAAGGCATATTACCAGTTTTGGAAACTTTAGGAAATAAAATTGATTTCCAGTTGAAATTTGTCGATTATGCAATGCACGAAAAAAAAGAATTGGATGAAAATCTTGTCCAATATTGTATCCAAAAAGAACAGCCGGAAAAATTAAATGCTTATCTCCAATGCTTCCTGGCAGACGGAAACGGCTCTGACTGTTTAAGCAAGAACACCGACAAAAATAAAATAGACAGCTGTGTGGCCGCTACCGATAAAGAATACAAGGTTACTGCCAACTATAACAGTAAGACGGATTGGCAGGGAAATTTCCCCGGATTCGCAGTTAATAAGGCCGATAACGAAAAATACAATGTCGGCGGTTCACCAACTTTGATTATCAACGGCACGAACGTACAGAGTGGTCGCGATTCTGCCTCTTTATTAGCCTCCATCTGCTCCGCCTTTAATAATGCCCCTGAAGAATGCGGACAACAATTAAATACTCAATCACCTACACCCGGCTTCGGATTTGATTATAGCAACACCAACACAGATGTTTCCTGCAATTAAATAAAATCAACAAACTAAAAGACCCGGATAATCCCGGGTCTTTTATTATCAATAAAAAGCTTTTATTAAACTCGCCCACCGCGCCAATGTTTAGCCGCTAATATTCTTCTCACCGCCAAGATATAAGCCGCTTGGCGTAAACTAATATTATTTTTTTCTTTATATAAAGACAAAATTCTACCCCAGTTAGTTCTCATCTTTTTTTCCAATAAATTTTTAAGATAATCTTCATCAAGAATTTGACCTGTACGGTTTTGCGCCCACTCAAAATAACTGACAATAACACCGCCGGAATTAGCTAAAATATCAGGCACTATTACTTTTCCGGCCTCGTCTAAAATTTTATCCGCCGCCAAATCTATTGGGCCATTAGCTAATTCGATGATGTGCTTAGCTTTAATTTTATCGGCATTTACCGCGGTAATTTGATTCTCCAGGGCAGCTAAAATTAGAATGTCAACGTCTGATTCTAATAATTCCTCATTACTGATTACTTGTCCCTGATCAAAATCACTGACAGACTTTCCTCCCGCCTTAAAAACAGACAAAGCGGCCACATCAAGTCCGTCTTCCTTTAAAATACCACCGCGACTATCAGAAATAGCGACAATTTTAAAACCGTCAACAAAAAGTTTTTCCGCCATAAACAGACCGGCATTACCGAAACCTTGAATGGCCACTCTTATGTCTTTAGCTTCTTTGCCTGTTAAAAATTCCTTAACCACTTCTTGCGCAATAAAATAACCGCCCTGAGCCGTGGAGTCAGACCGTAACTTTAGGCCGCCTAATTCTACTGGTTTGCCGGTAATCATTCCGGGCTCATGATGACCGACAATGCTTTCATATTCATCTAAAATCCAAGCCATAGTCTGGCTGTTGGTATAAACATCGGGAGCCGGCACATCTTTATCCTGGCCTAAAACCGGTTGAAAAGCGCGAGCATAAGCACGACTAATCGCTTCTAATTCCTTTTTATCCACCTGTTTGGGATTAAATTTAACCCCTCCTTTAGCGCCCCCATATGGTATATCCGCTAAAGAATTTTTCAG
>MWDX01000005.1 GCA_002070735.1 Parcubacteria group bacterium ADurb.Bin115 | reverse complement strand
GGTGAGCTTATAAAATTTCTTGATGACAAAAATATCAAATTTACTATTAATGATAAACGTAAAAAATACGAAGAAGTACTAGTTAAAAATTCCCGTGCTTTATATGATTATCAACAAGAAGCCGTTAAAGATATTTTGGTAGAAGATAATGGTGTGCTTGTGGCCCCACCGGGCGCCGGTAAAACTATAAATAGGCATAGATATTATTTCCAAGTTAAAACAACCGGCTTTAATATTAGTTCACAAAAAACAAATTTATAGTCAATGGTTACAAAGAATTGAAAATTTTACAGATATACCAAAAAGGGAAATCGGTCAAATTTGCTCAAATAAAAAAACTATTGGCAAAAAAATTACCGTGGCCATGTTACAAACTCTGTCTAACGTTGATGATTTTATAAAAGATTTAGGTCTAAATAACATAGGCTTAGTTTTAGTAGATGAGTGTCACCATATTCCGGCTAAAACTTTTCGAAAAGTTATTACTAAACTAAATCCATATTATTTATATGGTTTTACGGCCACACCGAAGAGAAAGAATAACGATGAAAAATTAATATATATTTTTTTAGGAAAAATATTGCATACTGTCAGTAATAATTTTGGTGACCAAATTAAAAATAAGGAAATTAAACCAGAAAAGAAGATAAAAACAGAATTAATCATTAAAAATACCGAAATAGATGTGCCCTTTAAAGTTAAGATTGATAATTTTCAGATTTTGTCTAAAATAATTACTTTTGATTCCAAGCGCAATCAATTAATTGTTAAGGATATTTTAAAGAGGCTGGTAATGGAAATAAATGCTTGGTTTTAACGGAAAGAAAAGAACATGTTGAGGTATTAAGCTATTATTTGAAAGGGCAATATGAAATAATTACTTTAACTGGCGATTTGACAGAAAAACAAAAAAGCGAAAAATTAAAACAAATTGAATCTGGTAATTTTCAAATTTTAATCGCCACGGGGCAATTAATTGGCGAAGGAAGCGACTTCCCAAGTTTAAATTGCTTATTTCTAGTTTACCCCTTTTCATTTGAGGGTAAATTAATACAATATATCGGGCGCATCCAGCGTGGTCAAAATTCTAATGGTGCTATTTATGATTATCGAGACATTAAAATCAGTTATCTTGAAAAGTTTTATAAACAACGCGAAAAATACTACAAAAAATGCTTTTTCATTAAATAATAAATATTTTTTATTTTACTAAAAAGCCCAGTAAACACTAGGCTTCGTGCCCGTGTTGGCAATAAGGATTTGAACTAAAAATTCCCCTTATTTCAAAATTATTTAATTAAAACAAAAGAACTTGACCTTAATCAAGTTCTTAGTCTTTTTAGCTAATATTAATTATTATATCTGGTATATCCGATACTAAATTGTCTTAGCGGAACGGACGGGACTCGAACCCGCGACCTCTGCCGTGACAGGGCAGCGCTCTAACCAGCTGAGCTACCGATCCTTTATTACGATAATACCGCTTCTAGCGGTATAGCCAAAATCTTAGCAAAAAGATTTTAGCTTGTAAAGGTTTTTCTCTTTTAATCTTAGCGCCCCCAAAGGGAATCGAACCCCTACTACAAGCTCCGGAAGCTTGTGTTCTATCCATTAAACTATGGAGGCGGCAAACTGACAATTTTATTATAAGTAAGGCTAATAGTTTTGGCAAGAAAAATTATCGCTTGACTTTATTTAGTTTTTGCTATATTATTAATAATAGTTATCCATTAATAAATATTATCAATTATTTTATGATAGTCAGTCAGCGGGAGTTAAGCGCTCGTCTAGAAAATTTTAAAAAAGTAAGCCGTGAACACAAATTACCGCTTACTCCGCAGAAGTTAGCGATTTTTCGGACACTAGCCAGTTCTTGCTCTCACCCCGACGTTTCTGAAATCTATCACCGCGTTAAGGAAGAATTTAATAATATTTCTTTAGCTACGGTTTATAAGAATCTGAAAAAGCTTGTCGATTTGGGGCTGATTGTTGAAATTCCTATTCCCGGAGATAATCCTCGTTATGACGCCAAGTTAGATACTCACGGCCATGCAGTCGATACTGGAAACGGCCGTGTCTACGATTTAGAAATTTCTACCAATTTAGCTTTGCCGGATAAAATTCTCGGCAAGAGGGTAAAACAGGCACAAGTTATTTATTATTTATAATTGATATAAAATATTATGTTAAATATTAACCATTTAGCCCCTGATTTTAAGGGTCTTAAAGCTTATCACCAAGGTGAATTCAAAGAAATCAGTTTGTCTGATTACGCCGGCCGCTGGCTGGTGTTATTCTTCTATCCGCGCGATTTTACTTTCGTCTGCCCGACGGAACTGCGCGGTTTTGCTAAGCAGGAAGAAGAATTCAAAGCCCTGGGTTGTGACATCCTCGCTGCTTCCACCGATTCAGAGTGGTCGCATAAGAATTGGTTTGAAAGAGACCTTCCCGAAGTGAAATACCCTATTTTAGCCGATACGACCCAGAACTTGGCGAAAGCCTATGACGTCTTAAACGAAGATGACGGTTCGGCCGATAGAGGGTTGTTTATCATTGATCCGGAAGGAAAAATTAAGTATATTGTCGTATCCGCCGGTTCTGTTGGCCGTTCTGTGGTCGAGACTTTACGCGTACTTAAAGCCGTGCAAAGCGGAGAACTGTGTCCCCTGGAATGGCATGAAGGCGAAAAAACTCTAGGTCATGCCTAATTAATACACTTAATACACAAAAAGCCTCGTAAAAGAGGCTTTTTGCTGTCTGGCATTCTTTATTTACTCGTGTTATTATCTATATGTAACGCCATAAAAATATGAATTATAATCTTCATCCAATTTTTGTCCATTTTCCCATTGCCCTCTTTCTGCTCTATTCTTTTTTGCGTATTTTCCCTTGGCCTAAGAGATTTCCAAACGTTGATTGGCGTTTGCCGCGAGTGGTTATTTTAGTGACTGGCTTGCTGGGCGCTTGGCTGTCTAGTGTTACCGGAGAAATTGCTAACCACATTGTTCGTCCTAGTCGTTCTCTCTTGGAGATGCATGAAGGTTTTGCCGGGGCATCCGTCAGTGTTTATGTCGTGTTGTTAATTGCCGAATTATTTATATTTTTTCAACCTACTTGGCTGGATAATAAGTATTTAAGCTTTTTAAAGTCTTTAAATCCGGTATTTTTATTTTTGAAAAAATTATTTTCTCAAAATTGGATTATGTGGTTATTATCAGGCGCCGGGGCTTTATTAATTGCTATAACCGGTTTACTGGGCGGAGTGATGGTTTATGGTACGACCGCCGATCCTCTAGCTGCTCCCATTTTAAATCTACTTGGACTCTAGGCAAGATAATATGAAAAAATTTTTATTGAAAAATGATTTTCGTTTTTGACGCCAATTAATTAATGTCTGTTTTTTCTCTTTTTACCATCATTATTACTGACTTTATTCACGGCAATTTATATCAAGAAAGATTAAATGCAGTGGCGATGATTGTATATCAGTATTTTTGGCGATCTATGTTGGTAATAAAGAGTTTGAGCTAAAGTGGTTTTAGTAATAACCCGAAAATCCAAGGAACTATATCGCCAGAAACAGCAACACTAAATATATATTTATTATGAAAAAAGACCTCTATTCTAAGGTCTTTTATTTTTTACTCGACCGTCACTGCTTTTGCTAGATTTCTTGGTTTATCAATATTGGTGCCGCGTTCTCTGGCAACATAATAGGCAAAGAGCTGAGTAGGAATAACGGTGAGAAAAGGATAGAGAAGGGGTGGGCATGGCGGGATAGAGATAATGTCATCCGTGCGTTTGATAATAACCTGGTCTTTTTCGGTTGTCACGGCAATTATACGTCCTTTACGCCCGCCAATTTCCAGCAAGTTGTTAATCACTCTGTCGTATTGTTTATCTTTGACAGCAATAAAGAAAGAGGGCATCTGGTCGTCAATTAAAGCAATCGAGCCATGTTTCATTTCTCCCGCCGATAAACCTTCAGCGTGGATGTATGAGACTTCTTTTAATTTTAAAGCCCCCTCTAAGGCAATGGGAAAGTTTTGTCCGCGTCCGAGAAAGAGAAAATTAGGATAATCTTTATATTTTTTGGCTAGTCTTTCTATTTCTGGACTAGAGAGAAGAATTTCTTTTATTTTCTTCGGTATTGTTTTTAATTCCCGCCATAATTTTTTTTCTTCGGCTTCGTTTAATCGGTTGCGCCAGCGGCCGAATTTAGTGGATAGAATATAGAGAATAACTAATTGGGTGGTAAAAGCCTTGGTGGAGGCAACCCCGATTTCCGGTCCGGCTTTCGTCAATAGGGATACATCGGCATTTCTGGTTAGGGTGGAGCCGTCTACATTACAGATACTAATGACGCTGGCGCCTTGTTCTTTCGCCGCTTGAACCGCCTGTAAAGTATCGGCGGTACTGCCTGATTGAGAAATGGCGATGACGATATCTTCCGCCCCGACGCTCTCTGAAAGAAATTCGGAGGCATATTCGCAATAGACGGGAAGTTTTGCTAATTCAGCAAAAAAATATTTGGCTACCAAGCCCGCGTGCCAAGAAGTACCGCAGGCAATTATTACTAGTTTGTTTATTTTTTTTATTTTCTGCCGCCAATGATTAAACATTAAATTTAATGATTGGCCGTTGTCAGCTATCAGGCTGTCAATTGTTTTCGCTACTACCTTTTCTTGTTCGAAAATTTCTTTAAGCATAAAATGGGGATAGCTGCCTTTTTCTAAAGTTTCGAAATTGATTTTTAGTTGTTCCCAGGGACAAGGCAGTTCTTCTGCGGAGATTATATTTAAGAGGCGACAATTTTTTTCTTTTTGAACAATGGCAATTTGCCTATTTTCTAGAGCAAAATATTCATCAGCATAGCCAGCTAAGGCGTTTTTATCAGAACAAATAAAATATTCTCCTTCTTGACTGCGGCCAATAAATAGTTCGCCGCCAAGATTGCAGGCATAAAGATTATTTGGGCTCTGGCTATTATGGATTACAAAAACAGACCGCCCTTCTAAATTAGGAGCGACATCAGTAATTACTTCTAATAATGAAGATTTGCTTTGTTGTTGCCTATAATCAAGATAATTCACTAAAATTTCTGTATCTGTTTCTCCATAAAATTTATAGTTAGCCTTTTCTAACTCTTCTTTTAATTTATAGTAGTTTAAGATGGTGCCATTATGGACAATACTTAATGTATTGTTTTGAGAATGATGAGGATGGGCATTAAGTTTGGTGGCAGATCCATGAGTCGCCCAGCGCGTATGGCCGATGCCAAGACTGCCTGAAGGTTTTTGTTTTGATAGTAGTTCAGCTAAAGCGGTAATTGCTCCTTGTTCTTTATATATTTTCATTTTTCCGTGGGAGTATAGAGCAATACCAGCACTGTCATAACCGCGATATTCCAAACGTTTTAGCATTTCCAAAATTAGGGGGTAAGCGTTTTTATGACCGACATAAGAAGCGATGCCACACATAAGATTATGCTAAGCGTTTCCACAGATTGAGGAAAATCGTTTTTTGCGTATTATAAATCATTTGATTTTCAATCAGTACGCCCACCGGTGATCCTTGCTTATCACGGGAGATAAAAGCGCATTTTCCGGCATAAATGATGATAAAAGTAGCCGAGCAGTCGTTTGTTCCCAGCCAACGGCGTTCATCAAGACCATGGGTGCCTCCGCCATCAGCCAGAGAAATAGCCTTGACGTATATGTTTCTTTTTTTTCTTTCTTTATTAAAACCTGGGAAAGCGCGACCAATATCGCTACTGGAGTCTTTAGCGGAATAGACATAGTATTCTTTTTCTTCTTTGTCTTTTAATGTATCTAATAAATCATTGAGGATAGTCCGGAGGCCAGCGTCTTCTTCATATAATTTGGTAACCGGTTGATTATCGGCTTGACCACGGATGGATTTTAATTCAAGAATTAGAGAGTTGATATTATTTTGTAGGTTTTTTACTCTGTCTACTTCAATATCAGCTAAACGTCGCAGTTTTTCTGGATTTTCGGCTACGAATTTCTGCTTGGTAGTATCATTGTAATAGCTAGCTAGACCTTTTTCTTGTAGGGTCTTTAGAACTTCATAGACAATACCGCGATTAAGTTTAGCCTTTTCCGCCAGACGCCTGACCGAAATGGGGCCGCCTTCTAAAAGCTTTAGATATATTGTCATTTCTTTGTCTGACAGACCAAGTTTTTTTAAAATAGTAATATCCATATAATTCTTTTTTTATATAGTTATAATTATATATCTTTTGTTAAATAAATGTCAAATATTTTATGACAATAAATAATATATAGGTTTTTTATGTTAAAGTTTTTTGAGTTTTACGGTGGCGCATATTATTTGTCCGCTATAGTTACCCCCCATTCTCAAGCAATAACTATTTTTTAAATCGGCTTTTCGTTTGGCGTCGCGTGCTAACATTCGAGAATGGTTGGTTGCAATTACTGAGAGCGATGTAAGAAGGGCGATAATAGCAATAACGACCAGTAATTCAATTAAGTAAGGTAAAGACTTCTTTATTCTTTTTCCTTATTTTTTATAGTGATTAGATATTTAATTTTTCTTTTTATTGCCTATACTAGCTATAATTTTAATGATAAAATATATCAAGATATGAGGATTTCTAAATTA
This sequence comes from Parcubacteria group bacterium ADurb.Bin115, assembly GCA_002070735.1. Lineage (GTDB taxonomy): Bacteria > Patescibacteriota > Patescibacteriia > Patescibacteriales > UBA12465. The sequence goes on along the minus strand of MWDX01000005.1, from coordinate 1,855 downwards.
TTACACAAGCATTATTTTTTTTTAGCGCTAATTTTAGTGTTGGCCGTCTGTTTACGCTTACCCAATTTGAGCCAGCCTTTTTGGGGCGATGAAATTTTAAGTTTACAGATTGTTAGACATTTTCAAGATAATATTAGCGGTTTATTTCAATATTTGCGGGCGGTGGAAGTTCACCCTCCTCTATATTATTTAATACTTATTGGTTGGACAAAATTGTTTGGTTTTTCCGAGATGGCGGTTAGAAGTTTGTCTTTAATTTTTGGTTTAGCTACGGTGGCGCTTTCATATTTTTTAGGAAAACAGTTGTGGAAAAACGCTCGCGCCGGTTTGCTGGCGGCCTTACTGGTGGCTGTGATGCCGATGCCAATAATATTTAGCACCGAGGCTCGTCCCTATATAATCTTTTCTTTTTTAGGACTTCTTTGTTTGTATAAGCTTAATACCTATTTAGACAAAAAACATTGGAGTCAGTTAGTTTATTTTTCTATATTTGCCATTTTTGGTCTTTATCTACACTATTCTTTCTTGTTAATTTTGTTTCCTCTGTTGGCGTGGTGGTTGTTTAAGATAATTATTGATAAGCGTCGTGAAGATTTATTTCGTTTAGTTTTAGTTTTAGCCTCTATATTTTTAGGATTCTATTGGTGGTTACCGGCGATGTTGTATAAAGTTTTATTGGGTAATTATGAGTTAATGAATTTACCGCGCACTATTTTTTCTCATCGTGCTCTATATTTTTTTGAAGCTTCTTTTAACCAATTAATTTGGACGGTAAAAGACAAACAAGTCTTGCCTTTGGAAATTTTAGTGATTTTAGTTTCCAAGCTTGCGGCTGCCGCCGCTTTACTCTGGCTATTATTAAAAAAAGAGAAAGAGATTATTTTCCCCTTTTTACACATATCTTTCTTGGTGATTATATCCTTAGTCATCTTTCTTTTTTCTCCAGCCTCAGAAAACTATGTTAGTATTTTTGAAAAGCACGTTTTTTGGCTGTCAATTTTGCTGGCTTTAGCTCTAGCCGGTTTGGCTTCCAGGCTGAAAACTAAAGCGGCCGCCGCTTTAATTAGTATTTTTATCGTCAGCTTTATCACTTTTGATGCGAAAATTTTATTGAGTCAGAATAGCTTTGACGCCGATAGGGCACAAAAACTGATTGCTGAGCAGATAAATGATGGATTCTTGCCGGGCGATATTGTGATTGATAATTTTTCCTATGACCGCAGCAATCTCAATTATTATTTACACCCCCATATTTCTGCTTATGGTTTCTATCCGCCGCAATTATTTGATTGGCAAAATGATATTTATGCCAGTCGAAATACTTTAGGGCTTTTAGAGAATGATGCTCAATCTCGGATTTGGCCGGTATCGGGGGAGGCTCTTGATTTGAAAATGAATTATATTATCAGGCAAACATCGCCGACACGTATCTGGCTGGCTTATGCCGATTATCAAGACTACGGTCTTAAACGCTGGCTAGAAGCCAACGGCTGGCGCCATGCCATCTTTTCTATAGATCGGTTTTCTCCCCTGGATTTGTATGTGAAGAAACAGTAATATTATATATTAAAAAAGACGCCTAATTGGCGTCTTTTACTTTGTGCTCTACCGGGGAAACCGGGGTTAGGCCTCGGAAGAGAGCTAGAGTGGTAAAATACCGAGTCCGTCAAGGCTCGGTAGGTTTTAATGATTTTACAAGAGTTCCGGACTTATCGTTATTATAAACTATTTTACCTTTTATTTTATCGAAATTATCTAGATTGTCTCGAGATATCTTATTATAATCGTCAATATTCACATGTTGCCATTCTCCGTCAGTCTTATTTTCTTGTCTAATTTGTCTGCTCTTTATTTG
>MWDX01000004.1 GCA_002070735.1 Parcubacteria group bacterium ADurb.Bin115 | reverse complement strand
TGTTAATTTCATAATTAATCCACTACTTCAAGCACGCCAACGCTTAAAAAATCCCCTTTGCGCGCTTTGATTAATTTATTATATATCTCATTCCATTTTTCAATTTCAGTTATTGTGATACATCCCAGAGAGTGGCTGCCGGTGTGTAGATATCTTTCGCCATCATGGCCGACCCTAAACCAACTCTTGGCTCTAAACGATCTATTCTCATAATACTCTCCTCCAAGGTGAGGATAATCAGGTAATTCAATATCGTACCGACCTTTCTTCCAGGGTGTTTCTGCGTGATCCGTAGCTTTATATTTTTTATTACCTATAATCAGTTTCTTTTGAGAAATGGAATATCGGAGATGAATTAAAGGTTCATGTTTTACATCGGCTAAGAGTCGTGAATTGCCATTGTTTGCATTATCTAGACTAACAGAGGCTTTTTGTCCCTTATATTGACCTTCTAAAATCGTAAAATATTCACGTCCACTTTCAATATACCCTGATTGTACTTTTAGAAAAGCAGGGAGGGAAACGATCTCGCCATTTGTAATCTTAACTTTGAGCCAACCATTATTAACATCGGGGATATACCTTATTGTTTCCGTGACTAAGGCTTCAATCGTAACTTCAAAAATGGCAGCAGACTTGCCCCAAGTCTTACCAAAACGATTTTCGCGAAGCTCAATATTATAGGTGAAGTTTTGTGTCTTAACGTCATCCGTATCGACATTAATTGTCTTCTCTATCATCCCAACATCGTTAAATAATATATCTTTTTCTGTAACGTTTATTTTTATTTTGGCAGAAAATGTTTTTTGGTCTGAAGGAAAATCACCTATCACTTGATTGAATTCGACGGTTTTTCTAGCCCGCATTCTTTTATCAGCACGGAAGATTTTGTCCAGCAGCTCTATGTCAATACGAATGTCATTACCAATTGGTCTACCTATATATTTAATTTTTATCAGCTTAAATTGAATTTTTTATTAAAAACTTTCCCAATTAATTACTATTTAGTGGGGATTTTTATATTTTATTTTCAATTACTTTTCTCCTTTAAACTTTTAATCTTTTTTAAAAAAGGTGATTCTTGGTTACCATCAAATTTATTTTCACTTGAATTAATATAATCAAGTAATTTTTTATAAATAGGGGTATTTGTTTTTTCATACAAAATAGATAAATTTTCTTTAATTTCACCCAAATGATTTTTTGTAAAAATAAATTCATTATTAATAAAATTTATCATTGAATTCCTCTTTTCTCCTAAATTTTCCTTCTTATATTTATCCAATAAGTCGACATATGCACCTATTTCATCTTCTTTTGCTTTATGCAAAATTTCTTTGTATTCAGATTTGCTAATTAATTCCCAGTGACGACCCCGATTTAATCTAATTAGTTCTGGATTTGGGGTATTTTGACTTTCCCAAATATTTGTCCCATCGGCAGTTGTGACTTCAAATCTATTTGTTGTCACCAAAGGATCAGGTGTGGCAAGTAAATTTTTCACTTTATCACGCAAGCCAGCCGATCTGGTTAAAGCGTTTAATGGTAATTTGAAATTTTTTACATCAGAAATAATATTTTTTAAATTTTCTGAATCATAATTATTGCTACTTCCAGACAAACCTTCAGAACTACTTAATACAACATCTAAATCCTCAAATGAGCTACATTTAGTAATCCTGTCCTCTATCGCCATGTCCCTATTTTTAAGACTAGAATTTTTTTCAACCATTTTTAATTCATTTAAGGCCTCATCATGCAATTCCTTATAATAATAAATGTCATTATTTTGCTCTGACTTAACTAGGGATAACATTTTTTGCCAATAAACTTCTTTTTTATTATCTGGCAAACCTTTAATTTTTTCTGTTATTTTTCTTGATATATTTAAGAATTCATCTCTATTTTCTCTGCCTGAAAATTTATTATCTATTCTTTTTATAATATTTACTTCTCTTAAATCGTCCTGTGATGGTCTTTTTTCTTGGTTTAGATCTTTTTCTTGATTAGTTTCACTATTTTTGCCAACAATTTCTCTAACGTTTTTTTGAGTATTTTCTATTACTTGATTAATTTTTTGATTAGTTTCAGTTATTATCCCCTGAGTATTTTCTATATCTCTTGATTCAGTGCCGGGATAATTTTCTACATGAGAAATCGCCTGTATATTTTCATTACTAATTTTTTCAGAGGCGCCAGAAAGCCTTTTCTCTCCATTATTAATAACATCGTAAATTTCCAGATTTTTTTCATTTTCTGGTTTTTTCTCTGGGGCGAATTCTTCTATTTTATTTTGTTTATTCTCGAAATCCATATTTTTATCATTTAGTATTTTTTATATCTTTTAAAATTTTGTCAATATGACGGTCATCGATATTTTTTAATAATTTTATAATTTTATCATCCCGTTCTTTTTTAATATTATTTATATCAGAGAGAGCCTTGTTATAAATATTGTTAATCAATTTAACCTTATTTTTATCTGAAATGTTATTATTTTGTAACATATTAATAATTTTTATGTAATTAAGATAATTTAAAGTGTGGTAAAAGTCTATTTACATAAGTATGCATAATAATATTTTATTGGTAAAAATGAACACTTTAAATACTTATTAGATTTTTAACTATTCAAAAATTTCCGCCTATTTCTCGGAGAGCTTAAAATTCCGTAAATATTTTTTAATAAATTTACTAATAAAAATAATCATTTCATCTTTAGCTAAAGAAGGACTTTGGGCCACCCAAACAGCCAAGTTATAAAGTTCTTTATTGTCTACTTCAATCCACTTATTATTCCTATAAAGAAAAACTAGCAATGACGCAACGGCCAGTCTTTTGTTTCCGTTTTGAAAAGGGTGATTTTTTATAAGTAAATAAAACAAAATAGCCCCTTTACCATCAATACCTGCGTACAAATTTTTTCTTTCAAATTTCTGAAAAGGTGTAGCAATACAACTCTCCAATACATTGGGGTATCTTGTTTCAAATTTTGGTATCGGCTCATCCCAACCCATAGTGTCAATAGCTAAACGATGAGCTAAATATTTTATTTCATTAATGGTTAGTGGCTTTAACATATTTTATTCTTTACCCAGCATTCTTATCGTGTCTCCATATTCATTTAAGACTATTTTTAAAGCATTTTTAATGATAATTTTATCGTCCTTGGTAAGGTTATTGCTAAACATTTCTTTTAAATCATTTTTATAGATAATATAATTTCTACCTATTTTTTCAGCTTTAATTTTCCCAGCTTTAATTCTTTTAAAAATCGTGATCCTACTAAGACCCATAATATCAGCAAGTTCTTTGACGGTATAATAATTTTTTTCTGCTTTCATATATTTTATGTTAACTTATATAATCTATATTAACATATGTTAATATTATAGTCAACTGTTAACAAGCTCTATTATTTAAAATTTCCGACCATTTCTCAATTTCCCCAATAATCTAAACAATTTTTTCGGAAACATCAGGCCCTAAGACTGATTATGAAAAAGCTATTAGATAAGAATAGCTTTTTATGTTTGGACAGGGATTAATTAATGTTTTTTAAGCATTTTTATTTTAATATTAAATTAAACAAGACTTTTAGCCTCCTATATTTGCTCATTTAAAGAAAAAATACTAGAATATAGTCAGTCTAAAATATATGAAATCTCGTCCTAAAATTGGTTTAGCACTTGGTAGCGGTGGTTTTCGCGGCTTCGCTCATATCGGCGTTATTCAGGTGTTGCAAGAAAATAATATACCCCTTGATTATATCAGCGGCGCCTCTATTGGTGCTTTGATTGGCGCTTACTTTTCTATTTATTCTAGTTTTGATTTATTGAAGCAGAAAATTGTTATGAACAAGAAGGGGAAATTGCCAACTTTATTTGATTTGGGTTTTCGCGGCGGTTTAGTTTCCGGACGTAAATTTGAAATATTCTTGGAGAGAGTGTTGGGTCGTAAAAATTTTTCTGATTGTCGTTTACCTTTAAAGATTGTCGCTACTGATCTTATTAGTGGTCAGGCTTGCATCCTTGATCAAGGTCGTTTGGCTACAGCGGTCAGAGCTAGCACTTCCGTCCCCTTGGTTTTTGAGCCGGTGCGAATTCACGGCCACTTATTGGTGGATGGCGGTTTGAGCAACCCGGTGCCGGTTAATCTTGTACGAGAGATGGGAGCGGATAAAATTATTGCTGTTAATCTTTATCATCATCATGAATTTATTCATCGCCGTTTTAATCTGCCGACGGTGGCTTTGCGATCAACTAGGATTGCCGTCCATAATCTAGCCAAGCATTCTTTATTTGGAGCAGATTTAGTAATGAATCCAGACACTTCTGCTTTTATGCAGACCAATGAGTATAAAAAATATTTTGATCCGCCGGTAGCTAAAGCTTTGATTGATATCGGTCGCAGCGAAGCTAAGCGTTTTTTGCCGGAAATTAAACGCCTATTATCATAAAATATATATAAAATATATAAACCAGGTTAACAGCCTGGTTTTTGTTTGCCTATTTTTTCCCCGCCCGTGGTATAATAATTTTATGCGCTATAAATTCTATACAACTTCACAAAAGGCCTGGGATGGAATTTTGGCCGCTTTGGTAAAGGCGGAAAAATCGATTTATATTGAGATGTATATTTTTTTGGACGACACTCGTCAGACTCATGATTTTTTAGGCAAGTTAAAAGAAAAGGCGCAGGCCGGTCTAAAGGTGGTAGTTATTGTCGATGCTTATGGCAGTATTAGTTTAAAGTCAGTATCGGTGTCTGAATTAAGAAACGCTGGCGTCGAGTTTATCTTTTTTTCCCGTTGGTTTAAGCGCATTCATCGCAAACTGGTGATTATCGATGAAAAAATTGCTTTTTTAGGCGGCGTTAATATTGAGGACAAGATTCGCTATTGGTATGATTTACAAATTTGCTTGCGCGGACGGGTTGTTCGCCCCTTATTGCGTTCTTTCGCCTATACTTACAAACGTTGCGGCGGCAAAGATGAGCGTATTCTTATTCATAGTCGTCTGCCTTTAGTAAAAAAAATAAAATCATGGGTAATAGACACTTGGGAAATAGGTGAAAAAAAATATAGTTTTAATAATTATTATCGCCGTAAATTGATGGAGGCGCAAACTTCTATTAAAATCGTTACACCTTATCTTATGCCACCGCGTTGGTTGTTAGCTTCTTTGGATAATGCCATTCATCGCGGGGTATCAGTAGAGATAATCATTCCCCAAGACACGGATATCAAATTTTTAAATAAGATTAATTATGCTAACGCTTCCTATTTATCCTCGGTCGGTGTAATTTTTTATTTAACTCAGGCAATGAACCACGCGAAGGTGATGATAATAGATGATAAGGAAGCCCTGGTTGGTTCGCAAAATCTGGATATTTTGTCTTTCAACTTTAATCTTGAATTAGGGGTTTTCTTTAAACAAAAACAAGCGGTAGCCGACTTGCTTAAGATTTGGCGACGCTGGCGCGATAGCGCTGTCAAGATAAATTTATCCTCTCAGCGTCTAGTTTGGCACCATCGTTGGCTGATGGTTATTTTGCGGATTTTCTTTCCATTTTTTTAATCATTTTTTCCAAGAGCGGTTTAAATCCGCTCTTGTTTTTTTGCGCATTTAAGTATATAATGGACACTATTAAAATATTTATTTATTCAGACATGCTTGAAAATAATATAAAAATCAAAGGCGCCCGTACTCATAATTTAAAAGATATTAATCTTGATTTGCCCCGCAATAAGTTGATTGTTATTACCGGCTTGTCTGGGTCCGGTAAATCTTCTTTAGCTTTTGATACTATTTACGCGGAGGGGCAGCGACGTTATGTTGAATCTTTATCAGCCTACGCTCGTCAGTTTGTCGGATTAATGGATAAACCAGATTTTGATTTGATTGAAGGCTTGTCGCCAGCTATCGCCATTGATCAGCGTACAGCCGGCAATAATCCGCGTTCTACAGTCGGTACGGTTACGGAAATTTATGATTATTTACGCTTGCTTTATGCCCGAGTCGCTTGGCCTTATTGCCCTCATTGTCAGACGCGCTTGAAAAAGGCGGAAAAAAGTTCCGGGCGCAAAAACAAGAAGAAGCAAGAACCAAGTCATTATGTCTATGCTTGCCCCACCTGCAGTTTCACTCTTCCCGGACTGGAACCGAGAAATTTTTCTTTTAATTCAAATTATGGTGCTTGTCCGCACTGCGGTGGTTTGGGAACGCGGACAGAAATTGACCCGGAATTAGTTTTTAGTTTGAAACTTAATTTGCTTCAAGGAGCGATTAAACCCCTGGCTCATGCTAATCTCAATACCAGCAGCGCTTTATTTGTAGAATTGAAAAAGTTGGGAGAACGCTATGGTTTTTTTTTGGAAACACCTTTGCAGGAGATGAGCGTCGGTCAACGGGCAGCTATATTAAACGGAGACAAGCAGTGGCGGGGATTGAATGCTGAGCTTTTAGAGCGCTATGAAAAAACGAAATCCAATTTCGTTAAACAGGAAATTGAAAAATGTATGCGCTTGGCAGTTTGTCCAGCTTGTGGCGGTTTTCGTTTAAAACCGGAATATCTGGCTGCTAAAATTAAAAACTTGAGCATTGCTGATATCGCCGATAAAACCATTGATATCCTGAGGCCTCTACTTTCTAAATGGCTGTTATCTTCTTCTTGGAACGGCAATCAGGCGGTTATTCACCCTATTTTAAAAGAGATTATTAAAAATTTAGAATTTTTGGAAAGAGTCGGCTTGTCTTATCTCACCCTCAGTCGTCCCGCCAATAGTCTTTCTGGAGGCGAGGCTCAGCGTATCCGTTTGGCTGCCCAGGTAGGCTCCACTTTAAGTGGCGTACTCTATGTTTTAGATGAGCCTTCCATCGGTTTGCACCAACGGGACAATGATAAATTAATCGCCATGCTTAAAGATTTACGTGATAATGGCAATACGGTTATTGTCGTAGAACATGATGCTGCGATGATGCGGGCAGCTGATTATTTAGTCGATGTCGGTCCAGGCGCCGGTGAACATGGCGGCAAAATACTGTTTTCCGGTAAACCTGAGGATATTAAAGATTGTCGTCAGTCATTGACCGGAGCTTATCTCTCCGGGGTTAAGTCTATTGCCAAGCGCGAATCTTTTCGTCCCGGAAATGGCAAATTTCTGACGGTAGCTGGCGCCAGCGAGCATAATCTAAAAAATATTGATGTTCATATTCCTTTGGGTAAATTTGTGGCTATTACCGGAGTTTCCGGTTCCGGTAAATCGACTTTAATGTCTGATATTCTGGCTAATGCTTTAAATAAAAAATTCTACCGAGCTAAAGTCGATGTCGGCGCCCATAAGGAAATCAGAGGTTTAGATAATATTGATAAGGTGATAGATATTAATCAATCTCCTATCGGCAGAACGCCTCGTTCCAATCCGGCGACTTATACCGGGCTTTATACCTATATTCGTGACTTATTTGCCGAATTACCTGAAGCTCGTTTAAAGCGATTAACTTCTGGTCATTTTTCTTTTAATGTTGCCGGCGGACGCTGTGAAACCTGTGCTGGAGACGGAGCGATTAAGGTGGAAATGCAGTTTTTAAATGATGTTTATCTTACTTGCGATGTTTGTCACGGTCAGCGTTTTCAGCAAAAAATCTTGGATATTAAGTATAAAGGTAAAAATATCCATGAAGTTTTAGAGATGACCGTCAGCGAGGCTTTTGAATTTTTTAAGGATAATTCTGCATTGCGCCAGAAATTAGGGACTTTAGAAGAAGTCGGATTGGGCTATATTCACCTGGGACAATCTGCCACTACTTTTTCCGGAGGTGAGGCTCAGCGTATTAAGTTGGCAACAGAATTGTCGCGGCGGGCTACCGGACGCACTCTATATATTTTGGACGAACCGACGACCGGTTTGCATTTTGCTGACATTGATCGCCTGCTTAAAGTCTTAAATATGTTGGTTGACCAAGGTAATACTGTCTTAATTATTGAGCATAATCTTGATGTGATTAAATCGGTCGATTGGATTATTGATTTGGGTCCGGAAGGCGGCGCCCAGGGTGGATATATTGTTGCCGCCGGCACGCCTGTTGAGGTTATGAAAATTAAAGAAAGTGTTACCGGTCGATATTTGCGCGATGTTTATTTGTAATCTGTCGCTATTATAATTTTATAGAAAAAACTTTTAGTTTTTTGGTTCTATCATTTAAATATTTTCTAAAATTTTTAACTCTAATTTACCGGTATCAGTGTCAAGAACGGCAAAACTGGCTTTATAGAAAACCCCGCCAAGTGTTCCCGGATTAGCAATAATGATGTCATTTTTTCTGACAAACCAAGGTTTATGAGTGTGGCCGTAAAACAAATAGTTCAGCCCTTTATTTTCTCTTGTGATTCTTTTTTCATATTCAGGTTCATGAATCAAGCCTATTTTTAAATTATTTATTTCTATCACTCCATAGCGATTGAGGAAGCTAATAGAGGGTAAAGTTTTAGTTTCTGCCTGATTATATAATTCTTGGTTACCGGCAATCATAAATATTTTTCCTTTCCAATTAGTTGCTATTTTTTTTAAAGTGTCGCGGTTACATAAATCGCCGCAGAAAAGCAGGGTATCTATGCCCTGCTTTTTTGAGTATTCTTTAAATTTCTGCCAGTTAGCAAGATTATCATGTAAATCGGCAGCGATGGCGATGAGCATAACCATTATTTATCTTTACGCAGACGTATTTCATAAGCCATCTGTTCTAATTTACGCAAATGGCCGCGCGCCTGGTCGTATTTGGTGCGCAGATAGCCGGTTAAGTCAAAATCAAGCAGGCTGTTCATTATTTCTTCAGCTTTATCTTTCAGTTCCGCCACACTTTCATATTTTCCTTTAGCGGCGCGGTTGGTAGCTAGGCGCACCATTTCTCCGATTAAATCGCAGAGTCCGCCGAGATAGCTGTCGTATCCTAGGTGCAGGCCGGTGATGGCATTAATTTTTTTACCGGACACTATCGCCGCCAATGTTTTTGCTTCAACATATTCTTCAGCGGCGGCGTGGTAGGCTCCTTCTTCGCGAAGGCGATTGGGGCTAAAATCTTTTTCCATTTTTTTCAGAACGGCTTCCATGCTCCGCAGTTTTTCTTCAGCTAAGGATAGTTCTTCGCGCTGGAGGGCGAAGATGGTTTTTTTTGCTTGAAAGAGAACATCGTTGGAACGGCTGATTATCTGTCGTCTTTCTTGTTCGCGCTGGCGGTAGTCATTTTTCAACTTAGTGATAAAAGCGGTGTTAATCATATGATTTGACTCTTTAGTAGAGGCATTAGCTTTTTAAATTAAATTACGCGGAACACTTCTTCTAGGCTGGTTTCTCCGGCTAAGGCTTTAAGCACCCCATCTTGAGCGATGCTGATCGTACCTTCGTTGATTGCTTCTTGTTCAATATCGTAGTCAGTCGTCTCTTCTTTCTGGATTAATTTGCGGATTGAGTTGGAAGAAGGAATGGTTTCGTATAAGCCCACTCTGCCTTTATACCCCAAGTGATTACATTGTTCACAACCGGCGCCTTTGTAGAATTTAAGGGTTTTAGGAATAACTACTTCTTTGTTCTTGATGCTTGATAAAATTGATTTAGCCTGTTCAATCATTTCTTGCCCAGGAGTGTCTTCAATTTTGCAATGCGGACAGATTCTACGGGCTAGACGTTGACCGATGGAAAATTCGATGGCGTTAGCCAGGGATGATTTGTCGACCCCTAGGCCGGCGAAGCGGGAAATGGCACCGGCGGCACTATTGGCGTGAATTGTCGACAAGACAAGATGTCCAGTCATAGCCGCTTCAATGGCAATTTTTGCCGTTTCTTCGTCGCGAATTTCGCCAATCATCATGATATTGGGGTTTTGTCTAAGCAAAGAGCGCATAGCGGCCGCAAAAGTATATCCGCGTTCAGTGTCAATTTGCGTTTGCATTATTCCCGGGAGTTGGTATTCAATCGGGTCTTCGATGGTAATTATTTTAACATCGGATTTATTCAGCTTATTAAGAATGCCGTAAAGGGTTGTCGTTTTACCGGAACCAGTGGGACCGGTAGCAATGATGATGCCCTTGGTTTTTGTTATTGCCTTGTCTAGCTCTTTCTTGGCCACTGAAGTGATTCCTAATTTTTCCAAGTCAAGCGAAGCGGCGGAATTTATCAGGAGGCGGATAACAATCGTTTCGCCGTAACCGCCGGAGATTATTGAGAGGCGGCAGTCGAATTTCTTTTCTGGCAGGTAGACGCTGAAACGACCATCTAAAGTCGCTCTTTTGATATTGGTGGCGAATCCGGCTAAAATTTTTACTTCCGAAAGAATCGGTAAATAGCTGGTTTTAGGTAGATCGAGAATATCATGCATCACACCGTCTATGCGGAAGCGAACAGCTACCCCATTTTCTTCCGGTTCAATGTGGACATCGCCGGCGTCACTGGCGCTGGCCATACTCATTATCATCTTAATTAATTCTTTCGAGGGAATATCACTGAGATTAATGGCTTGCCCGATATGCTTAGTTAAAGCTTGACCGCGCTCGTATTCCGCCGCTGTAATTTTTACGCCACGACCGATTGTCTGGGAGATAACGATATCGTACAGTTCGTCGACATAATTGAAATTACCAATAACACGGTATACTTCTTCCAGAGAAGTAATACCATCCATAACCTTTAAGACGCCATCTTGAAGCATGGTAATCATGCCGTTTTCAATGGCTTGCTGAAGAATCTTAAAAGAAGGTGCTTTATCAATGGTTAGCTGTTTTAAGTTGTCGTCCATGGTGAAGGTTTCGTAGATTCCGATACGACCTTTATATCCTAAGTAATTGCATTGTTCGCAGCCGGCGCCAGCTTTATAAATAGTTGGTAATTTAGAAGGGGTATTGACCTTAGCGCGCGGAGAAATAACCGCTAATATTTTTTGTACTTTTTCTTCCTCTTCCGTTGAAAGTCGGTGTTCCTGTCGACAATATGGGCATAGTTTTCTGACCAAGCGTTGACTAATAACGGCGTTAATAGAGGGTACAAGTAAATAGGGCTTAACTCCGATGTCGATTAGGCGCGGGATAACACCGGCGGCATCATTAGTATGTAGAGTGGAAAGTACCAAATGTCCGGTAAGTGATGCTTGAATGGCTATTTCGGCGGTTTCTAGATCGCGGATTTCGCCGACCATAATGACATTCGGATCTTGGCGTAGGATGGAGCGTAGTCCGTCTGAAAAAGTGTAGCCTTTGCTGGCGTCAACTTGACTTTGATTAATCCCGGCTAACTGGTATTCAACTGGGTCTTCCAAGGTGACTATTTTAGTGCCGGGCTGATTAAGTATATTCAAAATAGCGTATAAAGTTGTAGTTTTTCCGGAACCAGTGGGACCGGTGGTAAGAATGAGACCATTGGGTTTGCTGATTTCCTGTTTCAGTTTTTCCAATATTTCCGGACGTATTCCCAAGCTTTCAAATTCCAGAGCGACTGCCTTAGAATTAAGCAAGCGCATCACTACGCTTTCGCCGTAGGCGGTGGGCAAAAAAGATGAGCGGACGTCGATTTTTCCGTCTTTGAGATAGATAGTATAGCGTCCGTCTTGTGGTTTATTAGAAATATTAATTTTAACCTTTGCTAGAATTTTCATGCGCGTGATAATTTTTTTCCACTTTTCCTTATCAATGACGGCCGCTTCTTGGAGAACGCCGTCGATACGGAAACGGATAATGACTCCATTTTCCTCAGCTTCGATGTGAATATCGCTGGAGCCGACTTTAATTGCTGTCGCTAATAACAGAGTGACAATATCGCTGACATTTACTTCATTTATTTTTTCATTCAAATTTTTATAACTAGCGATATCTTGTTTAAATTTTTCCAGGCTTTCTTCGCTTATTTCCACCCCGGAATCATATTTTTTGACTTTAGGTACGGCTTTATATGCTTCCAAAGCCTGATTAAGGCTATTTTGAGAAATCAAATAGAGCTTGGTGTCGGCAAAATATTGTTCATTTAAACGTTGAATTTCCAAAGCAATCTCTTCGTTTGGTTCGAGACAGGCGACGCGGATATTTTTGCCGTCATAAAAAAAACAAACCGCCTTAAGTTCACGCGATCGCTCTTCCGGAATCAAAACTAAAGCCTCCGGGCTGATAGGGAAGCCAAAAAGATTGACATAGGGTAGGCCAATGGCGGCGGCGTTCTGTTCTGTTTGTTTTTCTATCTCTTTGAGTTTTATTTCCTGCTGTTTTTTGGCAAATTTACCCTGGACGCTATCTTCGTCTTTGGCGGTATCTGGGTCAATTAAATTTTCTATTGAAGCAATATCGCTCATAGCGTCTTATTTAATAGCCGCGGCCTGTGCGCCGATAATCGGCGGCCTTGGCCGCGGCTGTTTGAGATAATTGAAAATTTATATTAGCGCTGGCGCTGGAAGATTCTTTCTAATTTGCTTAAACCCTTCTTTTCTTGTAAGTGGATATAAAGACTGGTCCAAGTGGAAATTTGGAAAGTATTGAAAATGGAGGCGGCGACCAGCATGGCGGCGAGGGTCAGTATAAAGCTTAGGGCTGTGAGTAGGGGCAGATATAATTGGAGAGAAAGTAATAGTAGTGGTAAGAAAAAAAGAGAAATAACGGCAATCGTTACAATACCTACGGCAAAATTTATTAAGAAAAGGATTAGCGACATCTCCAAACTTACTAACCAGTTATTTTGAAATATTTTCCAGCCCTTCTCCATCGCGGCGACAAAACTTAGGTTTTCTAAGACTCTGGCGGCGATAGCATATTTAATGATAAAGGCTATAGATAAAGAAATCGGAACAAAAATGACAAACAGCAGAATGTAGGCTAAAGTTAATACGCTTGTGTCCGTGATGAAGAGAAAGACCAGGGGGAGGCTGATAATTAAGAAGCTGAAGGTAATAATGATATTACCGCTGATGTTGAGTCCGAGCAAGCTCCAAAAATGTTTGCGTCCGGAAGCAAGTCCCTCATTGATGCTAAGCCCAATTTTCTTTTTTTTGTTTAATATTATTTGGGCGCTATGTTCAACCAAGGCGGCTTGAGAAACTATGGCCAGATATACCATTATAATTATCAAAGCTAGAGCCAAGAGTAGGGCTGTGATCAAAGACCAGAGAGCGGCCGGGTTACTGGCCGCCAAAGAACCGATACCGGCGTAGAAACTGGGGTTAAAAAGATTATAGAGCATGAAGACGCCGATGCTGACGAAGCTGCCGCCAGGATTATTATTTAATCCTTGAGAAATTATCTGGTATTCTCCACCAAGAGCGATGAGAGAGGCAAAAAGTCCAAAGAACCAGAGATAGCGATAGCGCTTAGTGATATTCCAGGCTTGCTTAAGAAAAAAGCGATAAGAAAACATAAAGGATTGTGTTAGTTTTATTAAGATAATTATTTAAAACCAAAATCGTCTTTATTTAATTGAAAAATTCAGCTAGGTTTGCTACTATTATAACATATTTAATAAATTATTATCAAGTATTTATGGCCAAGGTCAACACGGACTCGAATTTAATTGCGGAAATTTTAGAAAGAGGAGTCGAAAAGATTTATCCTAACCGGGAAAATTTAGAAAAAAAACTGAAAAGTGGTGAAGTTTTACGACTGTATTGTGGCTTTGATCCGAGCGCTTCTTCTTTGCAAATCGGGAATGCTATTGCTTTAATCAAACTGGCTCAATTTCAACGCTTGGGACATAAAGTTATTTTTCTGGTTGGCACTTTTACCGGTATGATTGGCGATCCTACCGATAAGGGATCGGTTCGTAAACAATTAAGCAGAGAAGAAGTGACGGCAAACGCAGTTAATTTTCAAAAGCAGGCCGGAGCTTATCTTAATTTTACTGGCGATAATCCGGCGGAGTTAAGATATAATCACGAGTGGCATGATCAGCTTTCTTTTAAGGATTTGCTTGGTTTAGCTTCTAATTTTACAGTTCAGCAGATGATTCAGCGGGACATGTTTCAGAAAAGATTAGAGGAAGAAAAACCGATATTTTTACATGAATTTTTATATCCTCTTGCCCAAGCTTATGATAGCATAGTTTTAGATGTCGATGTTGAAGTCGGAGGTAATGATCAATTATTTAATATGATGTGCGGACGGGATTTACTTAAGGCATTGAAGCAGAAAGATAAAGACGTTTTAACACTCAAGCTTTTAACTGACAGTGAAGGTAAGAAGATGGGCAAAAGCGAAGGTAATATTGTAATGTTGGATGAGAGTCCTAATAATATGTACGGTCAGGTGATGTCTTGGGCTGATGATATTCTGCCGTCCGCTTTTGAATTGTGTACCTTTTTACCTTGGGCGGAAGTGAAAGATATTCAAGCCGGATTGTCATCGGGCAAACTCAATCCGCGCGATGTTAAAATGAAGCTTGCTTGGGAGATTACCCGCATTAATCATGGCGAGAAAGACGCCGACGCTTCTCAGGATTATTTTATTAAAACCGTTCAAAATAAGGAGATGCCAGACGAGGTGGAGAGTAAGGTTGTGCCCGCTGGTAATTATAAGATTGCTGATTTATTAGTCGCTTTGAATTTATGTTCCAGCCGGGGGGAAGCGCGTCGTTTAGTTGATCAAGGCGGCATTAAAGTCGGTTTGGTCAATAATATGAAAACGCTGACAGACAGTCAGGCGGAGATTGTGGTTTCTCCTGGCTTAATTATCCAGCGCGGCAAGCGCCAATTTATTAAAATTTCTTAGCTTAGAGATTATGTTTTTAGCCAATCTAAAAGAGAGATTAGCTTCTTTATTATCGGTTTCGGCCGATGATTTCGTTTATCCCGTGCCAGCGGAATTAGGAGATTTAAGTTTGCCATTATTTGCTTTAGCTAAAAGTTCAGGCTTAAGTCCGGCCGCTTTGGCTCAAGAGAAAATAAAATTATTGGAACAATCAGATTTACCGGAAGCTATCCAGTCTTTTCGTGCTGTCGGCCCTTATCTTAATTTCTTCTTTAAAGCCGGAGTTTTTAACCGGGAGGCTTTGTTTGATATAGAAAAGGCGGGTCCTGATTTCGGCCGACTGGCTGTCGGTCGCCAGCAAAAAGTCATGTTGGAATACTCTAATGCTAACACCCATAAGGAATATCATATCGGCCATTTGCGCAACCTTTTTTTTGGAGATGCTGTTTTTAGAATATTGGCTTTTAATGATTATCGGGCGATTCCTGTTTCTTATATTAATGATTTCGGTATTCATGTCGCTAAGACTTTATGGCAATGGCAGCGCGCCAATTATAAAGATGTAGATGCTCCCAAGGGCTGGCTTTTGGGCAAATGTTATGCCGAAGCCTCGAATTTATTATTACAAGCCGAAATAAAAGAAGACGGCGGTTTAGAAAAAGAAAAGATGAAGACGGAAATTTCTACCGTGATGAAAGAGATTGAAAGCCGGCAAGGAAAAAACTATGAGTTGTGGCAGGAAACCAGAGCTTGGAGTATCGCTTATTTTGCCGAAATTTATCAGCGTTTTGGCGTTAGATTTGAACATATTTTTTACGAAAGCGAAGTAATCGATGACGGCTTAAAAATGGTTGCAGAATTTTTGCAGAGAGGGATATTAAAAAATAACCAAGGAGCGGTTATTGCCGATTTGGAAGAATATGGATTAGGCGTTTTGCCTATTATTCGTTCGGACGGTACCGCTTTATATCCGGTCGCCGACTTGGCTTTAGCTAGGCTGAAATTTAACGAGTATCATTTAGATGAATCCGTCTATATCGTTGATGTTCGTCAGGGATTATATTTCAAACAATTAGCGAAAATATTTGAATTAGCCGGTGAAAATTTGAAGATTAGCCATCTCGGCTATGATTTTGTCACTCTTAGGGGCGGTATGATGTCTTCTCGCAACGGTAATGTCATCACTTATAGCCAGATTTGGGATGAAGCTTATACCCGCACTCGGCATGAAGTAGTTGCCCGTCATCAAGATTGGGAAATTAAACGTATTGAGTCTACGGCGGAAAAATTAGCGGTGGCGGCTTTAAAATTTGAAATGCTAAAAGTCAGGGCTGATAAAATCATTACTTTTGATATGGATGAGGCTCTGCGTTTCGACGGATTTACCGCCGCCTATTTACAATATACCGGCGCCCGTTTAGCCAGCATTTTGAGAAAAAATGAAACGCTGACGGCTGATTATTCTCTATTAATTCATGGTAAAGAACTGTCTTTAGCAATAATGATGCAACGTTTTCCGGAAGCGGTTGCTAAAGCCGGTTTCCAACGTGATCTCTCAATTTTAGCCCGTTATCTCTTTGACTTATCTCAGGTTTTTAATGATTATTATCATGAAGTGGCTATTTTAAAGGCGGAGCCAGCACTTAGTTCCGCTCGGATTGGCCTCTTGCGTTCTCTTCGGCAGGTATTGGTAAATGGTTTTTCTCTATTAGGTTTTGATTATTTGGAGGAAATGTAAGAGTTAGTAAAATATTTTTAATTATAAAAATTTTTAGATATATGAGTAAAAAAGACGCAGACAATTCTTTAGATTCGATAGTTGCTCTTTGTAAACGCCGTGGTTTTGTTTTTCCTTCTTCAGAAATTTATGACGGTTTTACGGCGGTTTATGATTTTGGTCCTTACGGCGTTGAACTTGCCAATAATATTAAAAAAGAATGGTGGCGAGCCATGACGCAACTTCGCGATGACATCGTTGGTCTGGATGCAGCCATATTTATGAGCCCAAAAGTGTGGCAAGCATCCGGGCACGTAAAGGGTTTTTCCGATCCCTTAACGGAATGTCGTCAATGTCATAGCCGTCTTCGTCTCGATACCTTGCTTGAGGAGGCTGGTATTTTGGCTGACGAAAAGATGTCCGAAGAAGAAATCAATAATATTTTTGAGAACAATAAAAGTAAAATCAAATGTCCAAACTGTGGTTCAAGTGATTTTACTCCCGGCAAGAATTTTAACTTATTAGTTCAATCCAATCTTGGTAATTTTACCGGTGATTGGAGTAAAGAGCCGATTTATTTGCGGGGCGAAACTTGTCAGGGTATTTATGTTAATTATAAAAATGTTTTAAATTCGACGCGCGTTAAAATTCCTTTTGGTATTGCTCAGATTGGTAAGGCCTTCCGCAATGAAATTACCACTCGGCAATTTATTTTTCGTACTCGTGAATTTGAGCAGATGGAAATGCAGTATTTTGTAAAACCGGGTGATGATATGAAATATTTTGAGCAGTGGCGGCAAACACGCTGGCAATTTTATTTGGATTTAGGGATTAAGGAAAAAAATTTGCAGTGGCATAAACATGAAAATTTAGTTTTTTATGCCCAGGAGGCTTATGATATTGAATATAAATTTCCGTTTGGCTTTAAAGAGCTGGAAGGAGTACACGCTCGAGGCGATTATGATTTATCGGTCCACAGCCAATCTTCGGGAATAGATTTGGACTACCTTGATCCCATTAGTAATGAAAAATATATACCGCATATTATCGAAACTTCGGCGGGAGTCGGTCGGACTTTCTTAGCTATTTTAACAGAAAGCTATCGAGAAGAGCGGGTCGGTGAGGAGTTGAGGACGGTTTTAGCCCTACCTTCTAAATTAGCGCCAATTAAGATTGCTATCTTTCCCCTCCTTAAGAATAAGCCGGAATTAGTGGTTAGAGCGCGGGAAATTTTTGATTTTTTGAAATTAAATTGGCGTTGCGAGTTTGATGATAATGGTAATATTGGTAAGCGTTATCGTCGTCAGGATGAAATAGGCACTCCTTATTGCGTTACAGTTGACTTTGATACTTTAGAAAAAGGAGAGGTGACCGTACGCGAGCGCGATAGCATGCAGCAAACAAAAATAAAAGTTGAAAATATAAAAAAATATTTTCAAGATAAATTTTAAAAGATAATATTAGGGATGATTAAATTTTTAAAAAAGAGTGGCGGTTCTTTTTTGAGTCAAAACTATTGCTATAAATTGGCGCGCGCGGTATAATATAAACAACTAGTAAAAAATATTTCTAAAAAAAATTTTTTAAATTTATTTAGAAAAATATAAATGGGAAATTTCCCAGGAAGGAGGTGATAACTATGGCTACTAAAAAGAAAGTTGTGAAGAAGGCTGTGAAGAAAGTTGCAAAGAAGGCCCCTAAGAAGGCTGTGAAGAAAGTTGCAAAGAAGAAATAAAACTCTGATTTTATTAATTTTTGAAAATTATACAAAGGCCGCCCGTCAGGGCGGTTTTTGTATGTTGTTGATTAATTTTTTATCGCCTGCTTATCAGGTTTTTGTTAGAATCAATTCATGCGCCTTTTTATTTTTATAATTTTTGTTGTGTCGGTAATTTTTTCTTTTTCCAATTTTCGGCCTCATAGAGCGGAGGTGGTATTTTTTAATGTCGGTCAAGGTGATTCCTTTCTTTTGCATACGCCGGGAGGATTGAATATTCTTATAGATGGTGGACCTGATTGGTCTACCCTTTACGCTTTGGGTCGGTATTTTTCCGGACATCAACCAGTTATTGATTTATTAATTTTAAGCCATGGTCATGATGATCATTTAGCCGCTTTACCGGAGTTAGTGGAACGCTATCAAGTTAAGCGCGCTTTTCTGCCCGCCCGTTTGGCTGGTTATGCCGGATCCGCTTTATCATCTTCTTTGTCTGAGTCCGGGACTATTATCAGTTATCCTATGGAAAATTTTTGTTTTGAATTAGAAATTGCCTGTCGTCTTTGTTTATTTCCTCCTGGTAAAGAATTTTTAGATAGCACCGATGACAATGATCTGTCTCTTGCTATTAATTTTAATTGCGCCGGTTTAAGTTTGACTGCGACCGGAGATGCTAGCGGCCGTAGAGAACAGGCATTATTGGCAGAAAATGATTATTTGGGGGCGCATATACTAAAAGCCTCTCACCACGGATCCGCTAATGCTAATAGCGACGATTTTATTAAAGCAGTTAATCCTAAAGCGTTCATTATTTCTGTTGGGGTTAATAATTACGGTCATCCTGCCGCTGAACTTATTCACAGGGTGCGGGCAGATGGTATTCAAATATGGCGAACCGATGAGGATGGTGATGTATTATTTTATTCTAAAAATAGCCAATTATATACCGCTAAGCCCTGGTAGCAACAGTCTTTGTTTCGCTGTTAATAACACACTATTGACAAAGTGTTTTTTAAGTGATATATTAAATGGTTGCTTAAAATACAAAAAGGCCGTTTGAAACGGGTCAGGCACGACAAGCATGGGGACTTTCTTGCTAGGGTTTTTTGGGCCTACCCTTGTCGCTTTTATCAGGCGCCAATGGTGGGCTCGGTAATTCCTAGAAGAAATTTTCTTGCCTACCCGTTTGAGACGGTCTTTTTTATATAAAAACGCGGTTATCAGAATAATCGCGTTTTTGTTATTAATTATTTATTTCTATAGAACCGGTTTCGACAGTCGGGCTAGAAGAGGCTGTTTCTGTATCAGGCGTTGAAGTGGCAATTTTGCCAACCAAACAGACCTCTTGCCAAGGAACATAGTGGGAGCTAAATCGTCTGGTTTTTTCCAGCGGGGTGCTGGTTGCTCCCTCTGGGTAGATGACGGTGTAGTCGAAATAGGTGTCGGCTCCGTTATGGGCTTGTTCTGTGCATTTCTTTTCTCCTGGCGATAATTCGTCACTTTCTACTATTTTAGTAGCTGGCGGTTTAACAATATTATATATTACCGGGGTGGTGGTGGTGACGCTTCTGCCGTCTTTTGTTCCCCAAAAATCAAAATAGATATCATTACCCTCAATCCGTGACTGGATGAGGATAGCCTTCGGAGTATCATTAATGAAGCGGACATCGGGCCAAGGATCGT
This sequence comes from Parcubacteria group bacterium ADurb.Bin115, assembly GCA_002070735.1. Lineage (GTDB taxonomy): Bacteria > Patescibacteriota > Patescibacteriia > Patescibacteriales > UBA12465. Next base: position 20,235 of record MWDX01000004.1, on the reverse strand, counting down.
AGACAGCCGCATCGGTACCGGCTGGTTCGTAATAGGAAACTCGGTAGGAGTGGTTTTGTCTGGCGGTAATAGGCAGGCCCGAGGCTAGAGCTGAACGGAAAATAGTGGTGCCTATTTGGCAGAGGCCGCCGCCGTATTCAGGTATGGTTTTATTGTTTTTAATTACTAGCTCAGGGAGATAGCCGGTACTAGCATTGATTGCTCCTAGAGTTTTTACCAAAGAAAATTCTTCTCCCGGTTTAATAAGTATGCCGTTGACTGCCGCCGCCCCTACTTCTATATTATGACGACGGTTAGCCGAGGAGCCCGCAAAATTGGAATGGCCGGTACCGATTATTTCTTTAATATCAAAGTCTTCTGCAATCGCTGGAGGCAATGTTTTAACGATTAAGGAAATATTTTTTTCATTTTTTTCAGAAGAGGCAAAATATTGGTTGATAATTTCGGAAGCGCTGGCAATAGAGTCAAGTTCGTAGCCGTCTTTTCCTAATTGCCAACTGGAGACTTTATTGTCTTTAATTTCAAAGCGCGGATCTTGTGGTGAGACGTTTATTTTATCGGCTATATTGTCGTTGAGATACTTAGCGATTCTTTCAGGACTGAAGGCGAGATTTAATTTACCGTCTTGTTTACGCACATATAGCCAGGAAGCTATCTCTTCTCGAGTAACCGGCCAAGATTTATCATTGAAGACGAGAGTTAATGGATTACGACTGAGATTATCCGCTTCATTTTCCAGACCGATTAAGTCGCGCGCATAAATTTCGGGATACTCCGTTTTAGTTTTAACCACTATAGGGTCGGTGGTAAATAATTCCAGCCTATTTTTAATATCTTTAAACAACGCCTCCCAGTCGATGGTTTTACCCGGTCTTTCGGGGGTAATTTCAATATTGTTTTTTGTAAAAACAAAAGCAGCGTCCACCGCCGGATAAAAGGCGTCGGTTAATGAGGTTTGAACGGTTTTTTTGATTTTTTCTTCATCTAACTTGAAGGTCGGAGTGATATATATGTTTTTAGGTCCAAATAATTGCCGCCACCAGCGTGCTAGTAATCCCGGCTTGGTGTGAGCTTCCAAAGAGGCTTTGATATTATCGTCCGTATAATGAAAGTGGGGATAGGACAAATCGGCGTCAAAAGATGCGGACGTCGCCGGTAAAGATAGAAACGAATCTCCATATTTTAGAGTTAAGCCCTTCTCAACCATTGTCTGATATTCTTTTTTTATCATTATTTCCGCCTGCGCCTTATCTAGACCGCTAATGTCTAAACCGCCGAAATACAAATTGTCGCTTAAAGTTGAGTCTGATTTTCCGAGATTAGCCGTCAAGACGATTAAAAATAAAAACACCACCAATACGGCGATGATGGCGATGATGGGTAAGTGTTTTTTTGGCATATTGGCGTCACTAATTATCAGTGCGTAGGAGCTCGTTGAGAATTTCGGCTCTGTTATCGCCGATAGAAAAGTTTATTTTTTGCCCGATTTCCGGTATCTGAGGCAATTTATTTTTTGGCCAGTAGATAAGGGAATTGTTGTCATCTTTAAGTATTACTTGGTCATCGCTGAATCCGGCTACTGTCAATTCGTAATTCATAATCAGTCTTTAAAATTAACGGCAATATTTTCCGGTTTAGTTTTTGTTAGAGAAACGGTTAAGACGCCATTTTCTAAGTTAGCCTCAACTTTACGGGGATCGACTTCGGCTGGCAAAATAATCGAGCGCGAAAATGACCCCCAATAGCATTCACGATAGAGATATTGTTCATCGGCTACCATCTGGGGCTGTTTTCTGGTTCCGTGGATAGTCAGTAAATCATGATGAAGAGATACTTTTAAATCTTCCGGCTTAGCGCCGGCAATAGTCGATTGAATGATGATTTTTCTGTCAGTCTGATAAACATCGATTGAAAGTTGGCCTTCGGAAACGGCTTCCTTTTCCATCCAGTCGCTAATACTTGAGGTATCCTCAGTTTGGACTAAATGATGTTTATTGCCAGAAAAAAATTTTAACATATATAAGAAAAATAATGTGGGCCCGACCCGACTCGAACGGGTGACCTTTACGATGTCAACGTAACGCTCTAGCCAACTGAGCTACGAGCCCTTATTTTCTTATTATATTGTATAGGTGAGAACTTGGCAATATTAACGGAGGGTGCTGGTGCGCCTAGATGGACTTGAACCATCGACCCCAGCTTTATAAGAGCTGTGCTCTAACCGACTGAGCTATAGGCGCGTATTTATGATTCAAGGATTCGCAATTAAATCCGGTAATCGTTTAATTTCGAATTAATGCTTCTCCTTTATATCATTAGATTTTGTTTTTATCAAGTTTGTCTTTTAGGGCGGCGATGAATTTTTCTTGCCATTCTTCCCGACTGAAAGGAAGGATGGCGCTGGCGATGCGGGCATTGCCGGCGGGGGAATAATTTTTTAGCACCTCTGTAGACGAGAAGCCTTTGGCGGCCTGTATTAATATGAATATGCCTTCTGATTGAGGATGGACGCCGGCTATAAAAATAAATTTTGCCTCAGCGACACTGGCGCTTATTTCTTCAAATATTTCCTGGACATCCAATTGTCCGTTAATAAGGGCGGAGATTTCATCTTTTTCTTCCAGCCAGGACCAAACAATCCTTCCTTTATCTTCCGTTTTTAGGTTATTTAAAATTTTACCCCAAGATTTCAAGACCGCTAAGGGTTTAGAACGATATAGCTGGTTAATTATTTCTTCTCTTCTTGCGCCCAAACCGATAAGCTTTGAGCTTGTTAGCAGGGTGCGCGGTGTCAGATTAGCACTTTTATAATTTTTGGTTTTGCTGATAATCCCTGCAAGCAGACAGGTGGCAATGTCTTCATCAAGCGGTTCTTGGGAATGTTGTTTAATGAGGTTATATACCATTTCTGCCGTAGAGACAACATTAAGATCGAGATAATTAATTTGGCCATATTCCTCGTTGTCCGCTTGGTGGTCGATATTAATAACGGTTGTTTTATAAAAAAATTCTACATTATTGTCATAAATTGCTCCCAAAGATTCAAAGTCGGGAGTATCCAACACAAAGATTAAGTCATATTTAAAGCCGCTGGAAGAAGTGCTAATATCTTCGGGGGTGAACCATCCCTTTTCCGGCGAAATGATGAAGTTAAGCTTGTGGCCGTCGACCGTATATTTTATTTGGTTGATAGTGGCCTGGCTAATATCTAAAGACACAATAAATTTGCGTAAATTTTTAAGCGAACTTTGAATTTTTTCAAAAGCAGGCAGAAAGCGCCAAGCGGCAGCGGCCTTGTTGGCGGCTGCGTCATCCTCCGCCAAATGGGCGGCTATCTCCGTTTTTTTGCCGATTTTTTTCAAATATAAAAATAAACCTAGAGCCGAGGCGACCGCATCGCCGTTCCAGTCAGCATTAAAGACAATCAGAATGTTTTCCGACTTGTCTATTTGCTTGAAGATTTGTTGCTCTAAAGTAAGCATCCCCTTATTTTCCTTAGTTTTTTATTAGTCCGACCATTTAATATATAATTATTTTTTGCTAGAGTCAAGGTAATTTATGGTTGACGCAATGGCATATTTTTGGTAATTTAAAAGGTATGAAAAAGGAATTAGCCAAAATTTACGAGCCGGCTTTATTTGAAGACAATATTTATCGTCTTTGGGAAGATTCCGGTTTTTTTAACCCGGATAATCTTGATTTACCCGCGGGCGCCCCTAGCTATACGATTGTACTTCCTCCTCCTAATATTACCGCTAAATTACATCTTGGCCATAGTGCCATGTTGGCGATTGAAGACTTAATGATTCGTTATCACCGTCAGAATTCCTATCGTGCCCTCTGGCTTCCTGGAACCGACCACGCCGCTATCGCTACTCAGAATATGGTGGAGAAAAAGATTTTTTCTGAAACCGGAAAGACCAGGCATGATTTAGGGCGAAAGGTTTTTTTGGAAGAAGTTGATAAATTTGTAGCTGAAACTCAAGCCACGATTTTACATCAAATCAGAAAAATGGGCGCCTCTTTGGACTGGTCTCGTCTAGCTTTTACCCTTGATTCTCCCCGACAGCAGGCGGTGCAGAGGATGTTTCTTGATATGTATAATGAGGGCGTTATTTATCGCGGTGAGCGTATAGTTAATTGGTGCCCGCGCTGCCATTCAACTTTAGCGGACGATGAAGTTGAATATAAAGAGCAGAGCGCTTTTCTTTATACTTTTAAGTATGACCCTAATTTTCCTATAGCTATTTCCACTACACGTCCGGAAACTAAATTAGGCGATACCGCCGTGGCCGTTAATCCCAAAGATGAGCGTTACCAACAATATATAGGTCAAGAATATGAAGTTAATTTTTGCGGCCAAGATTTAAGAATTAAGATTATTGCTGATTATAATGTCGAGATGGATTTTGGCACTGGAGCGTTAGGTGTAACCCCAGCTCATTCAGCCGTTGATTGGCAGATGGCGGAGGCACAATCATTACCAAAAATTAAAGTTATTAATGAAGATGGTCTTATCCGTGAAGGTTTTGGCGAATTCAGCGGTTTAAGCGTAATCGCCGCTCGAGAAAAAGTAGTGGCCTCTTTGCGTAATCAGGGCTTAATGATAAAGGAGGAAGAAATAGTTAATAATCTTTCTTGTTGTTATCGCTGTGATAATCCGATTGAGCCTTTGCCTTCCAGGCAATGGTTTATTGCCGTCGACAAGCCTCTGGCCCGCCTACAAGGTAAGTCTCTGAAAGAAGCGGCCATTGCCGCCGTCCGTGAAGGTGAAATTAAATTTTTACCGGAAAGATTTAATAAACGCTATCTTGATTGGATGGAAAATTTGCATGATTGGTGTATTTCTCGACAAATTTGGTTCGGTCATAGTATTCCCGCTTGGTATCGCGGTGAAGAAATTTATGTTGGCGAAGAAGCGCCAGCGGCTGAGGGCTGGATTAAAGATAATGATACTTTAGATACTTGGTTTTCTTCGGGGATGTGGACCTTTTCCACTCTAGGCTGGCCAGATAATTTCAAAGACGGCATAAAAACCGGTGATTTGACTCGTTTTCATCCTACGCAAGTCTTGGAGACAGGCTATGAAATCTTGACTTTATGGGTATCACGCATGGTGATGATGTCTTTTTTCGCTTTAGGCGAGAAACCGTTTTCTCAGGTTTATCTGCATGGCACGATTTTAGACAAGAACGGCAAGAAGATGTCCAAATCGAAAGGTAATGGCGTCGATCCCTTAGAGGTAATTGCTAAATATGGAGCCGATGCGGTGCGCTTATCTCTGCTGATGGGAGCGACTCCCGGCAACGATTCTCGTTATAGCGAGGAGAAAATAGAATCAAAGAGAAATTTTATCAATAAATTGTGGAATATTTCCCGCTTTATTTTAAATAATCTTGATGATGAAATTTTAAGTACCCCAATTGATGTTTTACCCGAGGCCAAAAGTTTGTCCGATAATTGGATTTTAGGAGAACTGCTGAGCACGCGTAAGACCTTGGCTACTTCTTTAAGCGACTTTAATTTTTCTTTTGCCGCCGAAACTCTCTATGATTTCACTTGGAACAAATTAGCGGATTGGTATTTGGAAACGACTAAGATAGAAAAGGGCAAGGAAACTATTTTGGTATTTATCTTAAAGAATTTGTTAATAATGTGGCATCCTTTCATTCCTTACGTCACGGAAGCTATTTGGCAAAGTTTTAACAACACTTTATTAATGGTAGAGCCGTGGCCGAAATTAGCGAACAAGCTCGATTATTGGATAAATAATCCTGGGAAAGAAGCAGATTTTTCTTTTGTCCAAGAGGCGATTATTGCCATCCGCAACGCTCGCAGTGAAAATAAAGTTGAGCCGGCACGTAAATTACAGGCTCTAGTTACCGGCCCTAAGTCCGAGTTATTATTGTCCCAGGCGCCTTTAATCAAGGGCCTGAGAACTGGCATCGAATCTTTACTGGCAACTGACGGACCGCCTGATGGTCAGGCCATAAAAGTGGTATTAAGAGATGTGGACATTTATCTTTTGGGAGCGGTAGATCCGGAGAAAGAAAAGGCGCGTTTGCGGAAAGAAAAAGAAAATCTTCTAAATTTAATCAGCGGCCTGCGAGCTCATTTGGAAAATCAAGAGTTTATCGACAGAGCGCCGGCTCATATTGTCCAAGCGGAAAAAGACAAGCTGGCTCGTTATGAGATTGAATTGGAGAAAATCAGGGCTTCTTTAGGGGTTTAAGTCTTTAATATTAAATTTATGACTTTAAAGAATTATTTAATCGTTATGGGGGTGATGACCGCCGTTTGCTGGGGGGTGTTTATTTTGATGCTTAATTTTATTGACCCCACTGTCACTAATTGGCTTGGCTTCATGTTGTTTTATGTAGCTTTATTTTTGGCACTTTCAGGCACAGCGGCTTTAGTTGGTTTTATTATCCGTTTTGTGGCTTTGCGCCGCGAATTAGCATTTTATGCAGTTGCTACCGCTTTTCGGCAGTCTTTCCTTTTTGCTTTATTTATAGTTATCGCCTTGTTTTTATTGTCAGCTAATCTTTTTACTTGGTTAAATTTAATTTTATTATTGATTATCTTTTCAATTCTAGAATTATTTGTTGCCAGTTATAAAAAAAGCCGCCTTTAAATGACGGATAAGGAATATAGCTAGTATATGAAAAATAAATTAGAAAAATTAAGGGACGATTTTTTAGAGAGTTTGCAAAAAATTAATGATCTGCCGGCTTTAAGGGAGTTAGAGCTTAAGTATTTGTCACGCAAGGGGGAGTTGAACGGTCTTTTGGGGGAATTGAAAGATTTAAGTTTGGAAATGCGACGTGAAGCGGGTGAACTAGCGAATGTAATCAAGCAGGAATTACAGGAACGTTTTAATGAAGTTAAAACAGAAATTGAAAAAAAAGAGGAATCGGCCGCTTATTTAGATCCGACTGTTCCCGGAGAGAAAATTACTACCGGTAGTCTTCACCCCCTTACTTTATTACGGCGGGAATTAGAGGAATTTTTTGCTACTCTTGGTTTTATGGTTATGGACGGACCGGAATTAGAAAGTGAATTTTATAATTTTGAAGCTTTGAATGTGCCGCCGCATCATCCGGCTAGAGATATGCAGGATACGTTTTATGTTGATTTGAAAAATAAGCAGGGTGAATATGATTTGACGATGCGCACACAAACTTCCAACACTCAGGTTAGAGCTATGCGCAAGTATGGCGTTCCGTTAAAAGTTATTATGCCAGGTCGTGTTTTCCGCAGCGAAGCGACCGACGCTCGTCACGAGCACACTTTTTATCAGTTGGAAGGGGTGATGGTCGGTAAAAATATTAATTTTGCCCAAATGAAGAGCGTGCTTGAAGCGGTTGGAAAAAAACTTTATGGTCCGGAAACAAAATTTAGGATGCGTCCGAAATTCTATCCTTTCGTTGAGCCCGGCTCCAATGGAGAATATACTTGTTTCTTGTGTCAGGGTAAGGGCTGCCATGTCTGCAAATACTCAGGCTGGCTAGAAATACTTGGTTGCGGTTTAATTCATCCTGACGTTTTACGAGCGGGAGGCGTTGACCCGGAACAGTATTCCGGTTTTGCGTTCGGTTTTGGTCTGAATCGTTTAGCGATGCTTAAATACGGTATTAATGATATTCGTTTGTTTAATGCCGGAGATTTAAGATTTTTACAGCAATTTTAAACAGCTTCAATATTTATGTATTTATCTCTTAATTGGCTTAAAGATTTCGTAAAACTACCCAAAGCAATTAATCCTACGGACATTGCTGAATTATTGACTTTACACATAGTCGAGGTGGAATCTTGGAAAGAACAGAAAGCGGTTTTTGAAAAAGTCGTTGTCGGTAGGGTGGTATCAGTTGCTCCACATCCTAATGCCGACCGTTTACGCCTGATTAAAGTTGATATCAAGGGTGAGATTTTGGATATCGTTTGCGGTGCTCCCAATGTCGCTTTCGGTCAAAAAGTTCCCGTGGCGCTTGTCGGCGCTACGCTGCCCAACGGGGTGGAAATAAAAGAATCAGAAATTAGAGGAGAAAAGTCATATGGCATGATTTGTGCTGAAGATGAATTAGGTTTAGGCTCCGACCATGAAGGCATTATGGTCTTATCGGATAAGGCTAAAATCGGGCAGTCATTTGCCGATTATTTAAATTTTAACGATATTATTTTAGAAATTGATAATAAGTCTTTATCTAATCGCGGTGATTTATGGGGACACTATGGTATGGCCAGGGAGCTGAGTGCTTTGTTAAAATCCCCTCTTCGCCCCTATTTATCTAATTTAGAGAATAAAGATTTACATGGTAGTGGTAAAAGTCAATTAGATGTGAAGATAGAGGACAAGTCTGCTTGTTTCCGCTATATTGCCGTGAAGATAAATCACGTAAAAACGATAGAATCTCCTCGCTGGCTTAAAGAGCGTCTGGTGGCGGTGGGGGCGCGGCCAATTAACGCCTTAGTCGATATTACTAATTACGTCATGTTGGAATCGGGTCAACCGCTGCATGCTTTTGACGCTTCCGGTTTGGAAAAAATTAGCATCCGCGCCTCTAAGGATGGCGAGAGTCTGGAAACTTTAGACGAAAAAGAGCGGCTTCTGCCGAAGAATAGTATTGTTATTACCGATGGTTATGAACCGATAGCTTTGGCTGGTATTATGGGAGGTAAGCGCTGTGCGGTTAACTCCGACACCGAAAGCATTATTTTAGAGGCGGCCTCTTTTGACGCTGTGCGTGTTCGTCAAACGTCTCAAGCTTTAAACCTGCGTACAGATGCTTCTATGCGCTTTGAAAAAACATTAGATCCTAATTTACCGGAGCAGGCCTGGCAGAGGGCTTGGCAGCTGATAAAAGAAATTATGCCGGAAGCGGAATTAGCTGGCCAACCGGTAGATATCGTCAATTTTAAATTAGAACCGTCGCCTATAGAAGTAGATTTTTCTTGGCTTAAGAAAAGATTGGGGTACAGTCTTACCAGAAAAGAAACAATCAGCATTTTAGAGAGGCTTGGTTTTAAGGTAGATGTTTCTAAAAATATTTTAGCCGTTATTCCTCCCAGTTGGCGGGCGGTTAAAGATGTTTCTATCAAAGAAGATATTTTAGAAGAGGTCGCTAGAATTGTCGGTTATAATAACATTTTATCCCAGAGTCCGATTTCTCCTCTAACACCCCTGCCGGATAATCTCGAATTATCCTTAGAAAGAAAAATTCAGGATATTTTAAGCGGCGCCGGGCGTTTACACGAAGTGTATAATTATTCTTTTGTCAGTGAGGCGGTGTTATCCAAGCTTAATCTTGACCCCAGTCGTTGTCTGCGTTTGGCTAATCCTATTTCCGAGCAGCATGTTTTTTTGCGCCCCACTCTTTTAGCCGGACTCTGGCAAGACGCCCGTTTAAATCAATTTAATTTTAATCAATTTGGAATTTTTGAATTAGGTCGGATTTTTTTGCCGGCGCCGGGTGAATATATGAAAGATGATCGCGGCGATTTTTTGCCTTATCAAGGCAAACAGTTAGCAATGCTGTTCGCCAGCCAAGACAACTCTGTTTCCTTTAATCGAATTAAGGGTTTAGTTAATCTCTTGTTTACAAAACTATGGCCTGATTCTCGAGTGGAATTTTTAGCTCTAGAGAACCAGCCGGCTTGGTCTCAAGCCGGTCAAGCAGTGGCTGTTTTTTGCGCCGGCAAAGAACTGGGCGTTGCCGGACTTTTGGATAATAAGTTGGCAAACGCCTTTGGCTTAAAATTAAAAACTGCTGTGGTCGAGCTTAATTTCAAAGAAATACTTGAGTTGTCTCAGTCTTTAGCCTCAAATCATTATCGGGAACTTTCTAAATATCCTCCGGTTGTCCGCGATGTTGCCTTTGTTGTTGAAGAAAAAATATTATATAATGATTTCTGGAGAACTTTGATTTCTTTTCATCCTTTATTGGTTAAGGCGGAGCTGTTTGATATTTATCGGGGCGAGGCTTTGGGAAGCGGCCGAAAAAGCTGGGCCTTCCATCTTACTTATCAAGCGGAGGACCGCACTTTAACCGCTTTAGAAATAGATGCTATTCAAACTGATTTAGTAAATCGTTGCCATGATCAATTTGAAGCGCAAATTAGAGATTTTTAATTTTTAATTCAAGCATATAGGAGGGATCTCGCCTTCTTTATGGCAGAAATTTATGTTTGAAACTTCACGCGACATTTTAAATTGGGTTTTAGCCGTTTCCGCTGGAGCCCTAGCCTTCTTTTTGTGCTGGTCTTTGTATTATTTTATTGCCAGCGCGCAAAGAATTTTTCGTCTTATCAAGCAAGTCGAACAGGGGGTAGAAAAAGCCGAGGCGCTCCTTGATTTAATTAAGGAAAAAGTGAGTGGCAGCGCTTCTTATTTGATGATTCTGGGGGAGTTGCTAAAGAGGGGGATTGACTTTGCTAAAGAAAGAAGTAAACATCGTTCTTCTGAAGGGGGTGATGACATTTCTGCAAAATCTAAGAAGAAAAAGAAGTAGTTGATTGAGAAAATTTTGGTATAATAATCTTCTCCCCGCGCTCAAAAAGCCCCCCTTCTTAGGGACGGCTTTTTCGTACAGGGTTTCCTTATCTTTTAATAAAAAACCGCTGGGATAAACAGCTGTTTTTTATTGGTTTTAGTTATAAATTATGCTTGGTAACCGCAGCCTTTGTCACTGCAGACAGTTTGGCCAGTCTTGTTTTTTATAAGAAGAGAGCCACAGTGGGGACAGCTATCGCCGGTTGGTTGACCCCAATAGGTATTTTTACAATCGGGATAATTATTGCAAGCGTAAAAAATTCCGCGTTTGCTAAATTTTTTAACGATTTTTCCTGTTTTACAAGCTGGGCAATCAATTTCTTTTTCTTTGCTGGTGCCGTCATTTATATTCTTGATATTTTTACACTTAGGATAGGCGCTACAAGCTAGAAATGGGCCGTATTTGCCGGAACGAACTTTCATTTCCGCTCCGCATTTATCGCAGACCGTGCCCTGATATTTTTCCTGCAAGGCGGCTAAAGCTGGATCTTCGGTTTTAGCTGCGTGGCCGTTAAGTTTTTTGATATTGCGACAATTAGGGAAGGCGCTGCAAGCTAGAAATTTACCGTAGCGTCCAGTTTTGATAACCATCGGCGCTCCGCATTTATCGCATATTTCTTCAGATTTTTCTTCAGGCATAATATCGCTTTTTTTTAGACTATCATATTTATTTTGTAGATTTTGATGGAATTCTTGGTAGAATTTAGAAATAACTGGTTGCCATTTTTTTTTGCCTTCAGCCACTTCGTCTAAATCATTTTCCATTTCCGCTGTAAAATTATAATCCACTATTTTAGGAAAATGTTCAACTAATAGTTCGTTGACCACCATCGCGATATCGGTCGGTTGCAGGCGTTTATCTTCATTACGGATGACATAATTTCTCGTAATAATGGTATTGATTGTTGGCGCGTAAGTGGATGGTCGCCCAATACCATATTTTTCTAAATCTTTAACTAGGCTGGCGTCGCTGTAGCGAGCAGGCGCTTGGGTGGCGTGTTGTTCAGTTTCTATGGATAAGAGAATCACTTTTTCATTTTCTCTAAGTTTTGGTAGTTCTTGTTCAGCGGTTTTTTCTGGATATATTCGTAAATAGCCATCGAATATAAGTATCTGTCCGTTAGCGCGGAGGGTGTGCTGTTTGCCGTTATTGCAAAGAGCTTCAGTGTCTATCACGGTGGCGTTTAGTTGGGCGGCTGGCATCTGGGTGGCAATGCTTCTTTCCCAAATAAGTTTATATAGTCGATAGCCGTTATAGTCGAGTTTAGATTTTAGCTTTTCCGGCGTCGCCGCCACTGAAGTCGGTCTAATTGCTTCGTGGGCTTCTTGGGCATTTTTACTTTTGGTTTTAAAGATTCGAGGAGAAGGAAGAGTATACTTTTCTCCGAGTGTGTTTTTGAGGTAATCACGCGCCTCGTTTAAAAATTGGGGAGAGAGATTCAAGGAATCGGTCCGCATGTAAGTGATAAAGCCCTGTTCGTATAATTTTTGCGCAACCATCATGGTTTGTTTGGCACTAAAGCCAAGATGGCGGTTGGCCCCCTGCTGCAGAGTGGAAGTAATAAACGGTCCTCCTGGGGTTTTCCTTACCTTTTTTTGTTCTATGTGGCTGATTTTAAACTTGGCACTTTCTAATTCTTTTTGAGTCTCTAGCGCGATCTCCTGACTTATCTCCAATTTATCAAAAGGCTTGCCGTTTAAGCGGAAGAGGCCGGCGGTAAATTCTTCCTTATTTTTTTCTCCCTGCAATCTAGCCCTCAGCGTCCAATAGTCTTGAGATTTAAAGGCTTGGATTTCTTTTTCTTTTTCTACAATTAGGCGGATAGCGACGCTTTGAACTCGTCCGGCAGATAATCCTTTAGTCACCTTTTTCCACAAAAAGGGGGAGAGCTCATAGCCGACAAGACGGTCAAGAATACGCCTGGCTTGCTGGGCATCGACCAAATTTTGATTGATATGCCTCGGTGTTTCCAGCGCTTTTAAAATTGCCTGTTTGGTTATTTCATGAAAAACAATGCGTTCTGTTTTATCGGCGTCGAGTTTTAGAACTTGAGTCAAGTGCCAGGCAATCGCTTCTCCTTCGCGGTCTTCATCAGACGCTAAAATAACAGCGGTGGCTTTGTTGGTGGCATTTTTAAGAGCGCTCACCGTCTTTTTAGCTTTGAGTGGAGTAATATATTTTGGTTTAAAGCCGTGTTCAATGTCGATTCCCATTTCTTTGGTTGGTAAATCGCGGATATGACCAAAGGAAGATTCGACTCGATAATCCTTGCCTAAAAATTTACTAATTGTCTTCGCCTTAGTCGGTGACTCTACGATTATTAGCTTCATATTTCCCATTTTTTATTATTAATTATCAGCTATTTATAGGTAAAAATATTAAAATTGGTGATTTTATCAATTGTAATTTGTATGGCCGATATACTCAGTGTACTATTTATTGACGAGGTGTCAAGCTGAGTTCAGCCTTTAATTTAGTGATACTAAGAGTTAAAGCGCTGTGTGTGGCCTTGACATAAGGCTTTTTTTAGTCTAAGCTGGAATGTTAAAATTCCCTTGATTGCTTGTACAAAAGTTTTTGGTGTCTAGCCGCTTTCCTCCTAGCGGTGGATGCTTTCTAAGCTTTTTGTATAAGCAGTCAAGGGGATTTTATTTGTTTTAAGGTATATAAGGTTTTAGCGCCGCTAAACCTTTTTTTATACTATCCTGTAAAATCGGTAGTTCTTCGGTGCTAAATTTCTGTAAAACAAACTTTTCAGGAGGAATAAGACGGCGTAATTCTCCATTTTTAATACCTAAGCGTAGACGAATAAAACGTTGTGTTTTTAAATGATTAATGATTGATTGTACGCCTTTATGGCCACCGCTACGGGAATCATCACTGATTTTCCATTTACCTAAATCAAGATCAAGGTCGTCTTGAATAACTATCAGCCAATCGCGCAAATCTTGATTTTTTTTGGTGATACAGCCAAATTGTTTTTCCAGGAGATGATAATACCGCAGGACCCTATAAGCCGTTTCTCCGGAGTTGTTCATGAGGGTTAGTGGTTTTAAATAAATAATTCCTCCCTTTTCTTTAATTAAGGCGTTAAATTTTTTTTCTGGGCGCCAGCCGTCAGCGCCGGCAAGCATGTCTAAAGCCAGCCAGCCGGAGTTATGTCGACTGAGAGCATATTTGTCGCCAGGATTACCTAGTCCGATAATTATTTTCATAATGCTACAAATTAATATATATAAAAGTGTTAAACTAGAAAGATAAAGTGTAACTGGAGAGGAGGTGAAAATAGGCATTCTTATTTTTTATTATAACGTATTTTGTTTGAATTGACGATAAAATAAAAATAACCGCCGGTTGGCGGTTATTTCTTTAGGCTTCTCGAACACCGTGTTTTTTCTTATTTTTAATGACACTCATTTTTATGGGCGTGCCCATAAAATCATATTGCTCGCGCAGTCGATTTTCCAAAAAGCGCACATAGGAAAAGTGTAAGTCGTCTCGGGAGCCGATTCTAACGGTAAAAGAGGGCGGGTTATGTCTTGTTTGTGCAATTTCGTAGATATGTGGCGCTTTAAGACCTCTGCCTTTAGCGGGCAGGTGTATCTTAACCACGCGACTCAAGAATTTTTTGAGTTGAGTTTCGCTGATTTCGGTTTTTCGGGCAGACGCTACTTCTAGAGCAATATCTAAAATTTTATTAACCTTAGCCCCGGTTTTAGCAGAAACAAAAAGCAAGGGCGCCCAAGCGGCAAAAGGCAATTTGCTAAAAATTTTTTCTTGCCAATGTTTCTGATTTTTTTCTTCGACTTTATCCCATTTGTTGGCAATTATAATCAAGCTTTTTTGGCGTTCCACTATTTCTTCTACTATTTTAGCATCTTGATGGGTCAGCTCTTCACTGATATCTAATACCAAAAGCGCAATATCGGCTCTTTGCAGAGATTGTAAAGACATAGCAATGCCTTCTTTTTCTAAGCCTTTGCTTTTGTGCCCGTGCCGGGAGATGCCAGCAGTGTCGATAAGGCGTATCAATTTATCTTTATGTATTAACTCTGTGTCTTGTGATTCTCTGGTGGTGTGTGGCCGATCGCTGACAATGACGCGGTTATAGCCCAAAAGGGCATTCAATAATGATGATTTACCAACATTAGGTTTTCCAACAATACATAGCTTGGCAGTAATTTCTCGTTCTTCTTCTTCATTAAGGTCTGTCGCCGCTTCTATTTTTTTAAGAACAATATCTAAAAGGTCACCGGTTCCGGCGCCTGTTTGGGCAGAGATTGTTATTGGTTCACCTAAACCCAGTTTATTAAAGACTACCGCTTCCGTTAGCCATTTACCGCTGTCAATTTTATTGACCACTAAGATAGTTTTGGCAGAGTATAAAGGGTTTTGACGAAGGGCTTTGGCCAGTAGGCGATCTTCAGTTAGGAGGCCGGCCTTGCCATCGGCTACAAACAACAGTAGTTTTGCTTCCCGAAGATAGTTCAGGGCTTGTTGTTGCGCCAAGGAATCAATATCATTGTCGATTTTTTTCTTGCCGGAAATAAAACCGGCATCAAGCAATCCGGCCGTGTCAACCAAACGAAAAATTTTTCTGTTCCAATGGACTAAACCTAGATTGCAGTCGCGCGTCGTTCCTTCAATATCAGAAACTAAAGCCTGCCGTTTTTCTATCAGACGGTTGAAAAGTGTAGATTTGCCAACATTGGTACGCCCGCAAATTGCCACTAAAGGTAGTTTTTCTTTTGGTGGTGTCATCTTATTATTTATTGCTGTTTAGCTCCGATTATTAAAATAAAATCTGGTTTATCCGGTATATTTTTGTATGTTTCCAGCCATGTAGGGGCGTCATAGGCTAAAGTCGCTTGGCTAGCGGCTTGGAGGATTTCTAAGCTTTGGAGTTTTTGGCCGTAAGTTAAATCATAGATTACAGAGTTTTTGTATTCTCTAGTGGGAGCATTGGCGGTTTCGTTAATTTTAAAGCCGTATTTTTGTAGATTTGCAGCTGTTTTAGCGGCTAAGCCACTAGTCCAAGTGCCATTCAGAACAGCCACCTTTGCTTCGCCTTGAACCTTGCTAATAGCAATTGGATTATTGGTAGCGGAATTTTCTGACTCTAACGGGGTTTTGGTGGCCTCTGATTGGTTATTTTGAGTGGTTATATTGGTATTTTCATCAAATATATTTTGGACAAAATTCTGTATTACCTTGAAATTTCCGGTCTGTGGTATGAGAATATAGGCATCGTTTTCACCGCGACTGGCCATCAGTAAACCATTTGGTCCGTCATTTAAGACTTTATTACTGATTTGACTACGGTCGATATCTTTATAGTCATTCCATAATTTTATTAAAGCCCAAACATCAAGATTGGTTTTGACATTGTGATTTAATTCGGAAATAATGCGGCTCAACATTGCCGGTTTTAATAAAGTGTGGCGTGACAATAATTTAGTTTTTACCGCTTCTAAAATCAATTGTTGTCTTTTTGCGCGGGCAAAGTCGGAACCCTCAAGGCCGCTAGCATGGCGGCTACGCGCATATTTTAGGGCCAGCGCTCCGTCCATATGTTGCCAACCTTGATCAAAATGTAAATGTTCAAATCGGGCATAATAATCAGGGTTGTCTTCTTCTCCTCTAATGGGGAAGCTATAGTCGTCAAAGGTATTTTCAACATTAATATCAATGCCTCCTAGTTCGTCGATAATATTAATAAAACCGTCGAAATCGATACTAATATAATAATAAATGTCGGTGCCGAGCACGGAACTCAAAGATTTGGTCATAGCCGGACCACCACTACCTTCCTCTTTAGCCTCCGCTAAAGCGTTGATAGAATTAACTTTACGCCAAACACCGTTATCTGTTGGCACCGTCAAATCGCGGGGGATTGAGAGCAGGGCTGCTTGCTTAGTTGAAGGACGTAAGCTGACTAGTATGATAGTATCAGCCAGATAACCACCATCATGATTAGCCCCACCCATTCCTAAAAGCAGAATATTTATTCGGTCCTGTTCCTCTCCCACTAATTGGTTGTCATTATTTTCGGTAAGATGAGTAACTCGCCCCCAAAAAGTATTGTTAGCGAGCCATTGTCCCGCTTCTTGGCTGGACATGATTACTTTGCCAGAAAATATCAAAACTAATACGATTATAGCGATAAAGTAGTTTTTAGTTTTACGGTTTTTCTTCAAATCATTAATAAACTTTTCTTCTTCTTCGGCCTGATGAAGATTACGGCTTTCAGGGTCTTTTTCTTCTAATTTTTGCTTAAAATCTATCATAAATATAAAAAATCCAACGACCATTAGGCCTTGAATACCAGTCATTTTTTACTTTTGTATTATAATGATATTTTAGTTTTTTAGCAAATTTATTATAAAAAAACGTTTTTTGAACGTTTTTTCATTTGGTCGGGCTGCCCGGAATTGAACCGGGATCACACGCACCCGAAGCGTGTATAATAGCCTTTATACCACAGCCCGTGGTGGACTTGAGGGGACTCGAACCCCTTACCTCTGCAATGCGAATGCAGCGCTCTACCAGATGAGCTACAAGCCCTGCCGATGTAAATGAGTCTGTAAAATTATATGGGCCACCTGGGCAATAAGTTGATTTTTTTTGTATTTTTTGGTCGGGGTGCCGGGAATTGAACCCGGGCTACATGCACCCCATGCATGCGTACTACCGTTATACTACACCCCGAAAACACGATAGCAATAGTGTAAGGATATTTCTAAGATAAGTCAACAATTACGCATTAATAATAACGCATTAAGACATAAATAATCTTACCTTGCTCTCATTGGTTGGGACATATAAGATATTACTATAGTTATTAATATAACAGATATGAAATTTTATCTATCATCTTATAAAGTCGGCAATGAAACAGACAAACTAAAGGCGTTGATTCCTGCGGATAATAAAAAAACAGCATATATTTCCAATGCGCTTGATTTTTCAAACGATGCCGAAAGGAGAAAACAAGGCGAGCAATCCGACATTGAACAGCTAAAACCGTTTGGTTTGGATGTTGAATTGCTTGATTTGAGAGATTATTTTGGTAAAAAAACCGAATTGGAGAAAAAAATCGCTGAATTCGGCGTGATTTGGGTAAGGGGCGGAAATTGTTTTGTTTTAAGGCAGGCAATGAAGCTAAGCGGGCTAGATGATATTTTGAAGGATCTATTAAAAAAGATGATATTCTTTACGGAGGATATAGCGCCGGAGTTTGCGTTTTGGCTCCAACCCTAAAAGGTATGGAATTGGTGGATGATCCGAATGTAAAACCATACGATAGCCAGAAAGAAACTATTTGGGATGGAGTCGGTATCCTGGATTATACAATACTACCTCATTATAAATCTGATCACCCGGAATCCGGGAAAGTAGATGAGGCCATTGAATATATGACAAAAAATAAAATTCCTTTTAAGACGCTTAGGGATGGGGAAGTAATAATTATTGAATAAATGCTGTATAAAATAGATAAAAATGGTTTTGTTGTTAATGAAGCCGGGTTGGGAAAGGCTCAACTAGGAAAATTTTAGAAGAAATAAACAAATTATGTAATGATAAGCTTGGCGATAATTTGTTAAGTATTTATATTCGGAGAAGCGTCAGTGTGGGCAAGGCAAAACCGGATATTTCCGATACAGACAGCGTTGCCGTAATAAAAAAGAGTTATCAAGGAAGAAGCTTATTTGGATTATCAAATCGTCAAAAAAATTGGGAAAAAATACCCGAAAGCAGGTTTTTTGACCTTACTGTCGTATTTTGAAGGAGTTGAGAAATTATAAAGATATTGATTTTGTTGTTTAAGAATTTCCGGAAAATTGCTTTTGGCGGGGGATTAAAGTAGAATATTAATATAAAGTATAATTATATGAATCAGTCTAAAACAATTTTTTCCGGAGTCAAGCCCAGCGGCGATTTGACCATCGGTAATTATATTGGCGCCATCAGTCAGTGGCCGGAGATGCAGGATAAATATCGCTGTATTTTTTCCATTGTCGACTATCATGCTATTACCGTCAAATATCAGCCAGAGGAATTAAGAAAGAGAATTTTAGAAATTACCAAGATTTATCTTGCTTCTGGAATCGACCCGAAAAAATCAATCATTTTTCAGCAATCAGCCGTACCTGAGCATACGGAACTAGCCTGGATATTGGGTTGTTCTGGTTCTTATATCGCCGATTTGAAAAAAATGACACAATTTAAAGATAAGGCCGGAGAAAAACAAAATTCCGTTTTTGTTGGCCTCTTCACTTATCCTGTTTTGATGGCGGCCGATATATTATTATATGATACGCAAGCAGTGCCAGTGGGCGACGATCAAAAACAGCACGTCGAACTGACGCGTGATATTGCCAAGAGATTTAACAATAAATATGGTCCTTCTTTTGTGGTGCCGGAGGCGATTGTGCGTAAAGAAGGCGCGCGCATTATGAGTCTAACAGAACCGATTAAGAAAATGTCCAAAAGCGCCAGCAATTCTAACAGTTATATCTCTTTACTTGATGATATTGAAGTCGCTAAAAAGAAAATAATGAAAGCGGTGACCGATTCCGGAACCAACATTGATTATGATTCCGCTGATCGTCCGGCTTTAGCCAACCTTCTCACCATCTATGCTCAATTAGGTAATCGTCAAATTCCGCGTTTAGTAAAAGATTATCAAGGAAAGGGTTATGGGGAGTTTAAGAAGGATTTAGCGGAAATAGTCGCTAAGTTTTTAACTGATTTCCAAAATAAATTTAACAATATCAGCAATAAGGAAGCGCAAGCAGTTTTAGAGAGCGGCCGTCAACAAGCGTCAGCCTTAGCCCAAATGAAGATGGAAAAGATTAGAAAAGTAATTGGTGTGAGATAAAAAAGTAATTATTCAATATTCAAACAAAAAACCGCCAATAAAGCGGTTTTTTGTAAAGTTAGCTGGTAATAAAATTTTGAGTCTAATCGGCATCAATTCAAGATAATAATATTTTTGTATTATCTTGCGATAATATTTATTGTACCAAAGGTACAATATCGACTATTGTCTTGTTTCATCAATGATGAAAGACAATTACTCCCTAGAAAGGAGGTGATCCATCCACAGCTTCCGCTACGGATGCCTTGTTACGACTTCGTCCCTGTCATCAGTCTTACCTTCGTCCCACAAAAGTGAGCCTTCGGGTACTACCAACTCCCTTGACGTGACGGGCGGTGAGTACAAGACCCGAGAACGTATTCACCGTGGCATAGCTGATCCACGATTACTAGCGATTCCAGCTTCATGAAGGCGAATTTCAGCCTTCAATCCGAACTGAGGGTAACTTTTAGGGGTTAGCTCCACCTCGCGGTTTGGCGACCCTTTGTATTACCCATTGTAGCACGTGTGTTGCCCAAGGCGTAAGAACCATGCTGATTTGACGTCATCCCACCTTCCTCCCATTTAAAACGGGCAGTCCCCCATGACATATAAAACATAGGATCAGGGTTGCGCTCGTTTCCCGACTTAACGGTACATCTCACGACACGAGCTGACGACAACCATGCAGCATCTGTCTAGCACCCTCGAAGGCGGATCTGTTTCCAGACCTTGCAGCTAGATGTCAAGCCTTGGTGAGGTTCCTCGCTTATCGTCGAATTAAACCACATGCTCCACCGCTTGTGCGGGTCCCCGTCTATTCCT
>MWDX01000003.1 GCA_002070735.1 Parcubacteria group bacterium ADurb.Bin115 | reverse complement strand
TCTTTTTTTAAAAAGGAAGGCTCATCCCCAGCGTCCGCGGTTGTTTTGCCGGAAGAAAGTGTGCAATCAGATGAAGTATCATCATCCCTAGAAATAAAACCAGAAAAGATGATAGAATTGATTTCCCCTCAACCGGGAGGGGTAATGCGCTCCCCCTATTTAATTATAGGCAGAGCCAAGGGCGATTTTTTTGTTAATGGCTATTTATCTGTTGTTTTAGTTGATGCCCAAGGCAAGGTTATCGCTGGCAGTCTGGCTCAAACCCGGGAAGACGTAGAGGAAGGAGGGGGTTGGGTTGATTTTCAGGCAGAATTGAATTTTTCAATTTTAGAGCCGATTGCGGGGGAACTATTATTTAGGAAAGATAATCCTTCCGGTTTGCCGGAGCAGAAGATACAAGTCTCTTATCCGGTAAGGCTGGAGCCATAATTATATGCCGATTGAATATTTGCCCAATATTAATGTGGGCAGCAAGATTAAATTAGAACAAGAGAAAAAAAACCAGTTTAATCTGGAAAAATTATCATCTTTCTTGAATGAACAGTTAGCGATTAAAGCTGACTATTACAATAAAATTTATGGTCAAGATTGGCTGGATGAAAAAGCGCGTTTGCGTATACCCGAAACACAACCAGATAAAGAATCGGACCAATTATTAATAGATATTCAAGAGCAAACCTGGGCGCAGGAAAGTGGCAAAAGTGTAGAGCAATGGCGCCAAGATAAAGAGAAAAGTCCGGCATCATTGACTGAAGCGGCTTTAACCTTAATGTTGCAGAGAGTTTTGCCTGATAATTTTATCGTGGTGCGTTCTTCCGTTTATGATGATTATAATAATGGCGTTGATCAATTAATAATCGACCGCGAGAGCGGAGCGGTTATTTGTGGTATCGACGAAGTTATCGATCGTCAAGATAATGTTGGTCCGAGTAAGAAAGAAGAAAAGATTAGGCAAAAAATGATGCGCGGCGGCGCCAAAGTAAAATATGGGGCTCGGGTAGAGGGAAAAAAATTAGTATTGGACAGTCTCAAGAATATCCCCGCTTTCTATTTGTCTTTAAGCCCGAAAGAATTAGAAATTCTTGCCGAAAACCTACAGGAAAATGAAGTTTCTGTCTATGAGCGCGATTTGCTAAAACGTCTTCATTCTTCTTTATCTGAGCAATTAGCTAGCTATTCTCATCTTGATTTGAATCAAGATTTAAAAATAAAACTTGAAGATTTTTTTAAATCTTTAGAAAAATGGCTTTAATTTTTATGGATTTATATCTTTACAATACTTTACATAACGTCAAGGAGAAGTTCGAGCCGATAATTCCCGGCAAGGTGGGAATTTATACATGCGGTCCGACTGTCTATAATTTTGCCCATCTCGGTAATTTACGCACCTATTTATTTGAAGATTTTTTGGTCCGCACCTTTGCCTATAACGGTTATCAGGTAAAGCGGGTGATGAATATTACCGATGTCGGTCATTTAACTGGGGACATGGACATGGGCGAGGATAAGATGGAGCAAGGGGCGGCTAGGGAAGGTCGGACTGCCTGGGAAATCGCTGCTTATTATACCGATTCTTTTCGCGAAGACTTACAGGCTTTAAATATTGTGGCTCCGGATATTTGGTGTAAGGCTACCGATAATATTGCCGAGCAGATTGCTTTAATTAAGACTTTGGAAGAAAAGGGTTTTATTTATCGCACTACGGACGGTCTTTATTTTGATACCTCCAAATTTCCCAAGTATAATTGTTTAAGCCACTTACCCTTAGAGGAATTAAAAGAAGGCGCGAGAATCGAAAAAAATCCCAACAAGAAAAATCCGACTGATTTTGCAGTCTGGAAATTTTCTCCATCCAATACAAAGCGCCAGATGGAGTGGGATTCTCCTTGGGGCATAGGTTTTCCTGGTTGGCACTTAGAATGTTCGGCGATGAGCCTTAAATATTTAGGTAAGCAGCTGGATATCCATTGTGGCGGCGTTGACCATATTAATGTTCATCATACCAATGAAATTGCTCAAAGTGAGGCGGCGACCGGTGAAAAGTTTTTTAATTATTGGCTTCATGGTGCTTTCCTTAATATTTACGGGGGTAAAAAAATGGCGAAGAGTGAAGATAATTTTTTAACGTTAGATAAGGCTTTATTACAAAAAGGCATTAGTCCTCTAGCCTATCGTTTTGCCGCTCTCCAGGTGCATTACCGCAAGCCAATGGAATATAGTGAAGATAATTTACGCCAAGCGGAGCAAGGCTGGCAGTCTTTACGTCGTCAGCTTGCTTTACTTGGTGATAGTTTCGGTAAGGTTAATGAAGCTGTTCGCTGGGAATTTCATCAAGCTATTAATGATGACTTGAATATGCCTCAAGCTCTCGCCACCCTATTTAAGCTGTTAAAGTCTGATTTACCAGCTGATGATAAGAGGGCGACTGCTCAAGATTTTGATAAGGTTCTTGGTCTTGATTTATTCCGTCCCTTGGCGGAAAAAATTACAGATATCCCAGAAAATATTGCCGCCCTGTTATCCGAACGTCAGCAAGCGAGAACCAATAAAGATTGGTCAAAGTCTGATGTTTTACGTCAAGCGATTTATGATGCCGGCTATTTAGTCGAAGACGGCCCAGAGGGACAATCTTTAAAAGCCAAATGAAGAAGAAGGAAAAAAATTTTTGGCAGGATTTAAAAAACCAGAGTCAGCCGATTTTGGTTTTGGCGCCAATGGCCGGTTTTACGGACAGCACTTTTCGGCAGATATGTTCGGCCTACGGGGCGGATGTGGTGTATAGCGAAATGGCGTCTGCCACCGCTTTGTTTTATAATCAGGAAAATGATGATAATGAAACTTTGCGTTTATTGCGTTGGGATAGGGAGAAAGAAAGTCATTATGTTGTTCAGCTTTTCGGTTCAAATCCAGAACATTTCGCCCTGGCGGCGCGTTTAGTCAATGAAAAAATAAAGCCTCACGGTCTAGACATTAATTTTGGCTGTCCGGTAGGCAAGGTTTTAAAACAGGGAGCAGGGGCGGATTTGATGAGAAATTTAAAGCAAGCCAGGGCGGTGATTGAGGCGGTTTTGGATAATTCTAAATCACCGGTATCAATCAAAATAAGAGCTAAGTCAGGAGATGTTTCTGCACTTGAGTTTATGAAGAATATAAGCGATTTGCCGGTTTCAGCCCTAATGATTCATGGTCGTAGCTTAAATCAAGGATTTATGGGGGCAGTCGATTTTAGTTTAGTGGCGGCGATTCGTCCTTATTTTCAAGGAACTATTTTAATTAACGGGGGAGTGGTCGATTTAAAAACCGCGCAAGAGGCCCTGACTCTCAGCGGGGCGGATGGTCTGGCTTTGGCTCGAGGCGCTCTCGCCCGTCCTTGGTTATTTCAAGAAATAAAAGAAGGCAGAGAAATTATATATGATCGCAGTGCTATTAGTCGCCTGCTTTATCGTCATGCCCTCAGTTTAGTTGAGCGAAGAGGAGAATCGGCCTTAGTTGAATGGCGCAAGCAAGCCTGTTGGTATATTCAAGGATTAGCCGGCGCTAGCCATTGGCGTCGCCGCTTGGTGCAAGTTTCTACTTTAACAAATTTAGAAAATATTTTAAAAGATTATGGTCTTAACGATTAATACTAGTTTAGGCGACGAGATTGCGGTTTCTTTATTAACGGGAAACAAAACAATTAACTCTAAAATTAAAGCGCCAAGACAGCAGTCAGAAAAACTTTTACCCTTAATTGAAAAACTTTTATTTAAACATCATCTCTCTTGGCGGTCGATTAAAGAGATTCGCGTTCAAAATGAAGGCGGTAGCTTTACTTCTTTGCGTATTGGCGTTTTAACCGCTAATGCTTTAGCTTACGCTTTGGGAATACCGGTTACTCCTCTTAATGGCGGTAAATCTTTTAAGTTTGTCGGTGGGCAGGCGGTAAGACCTAAATATCAGAGTGAGCCTAATATCGGTAAGAAAGTGATGTTAGCCTGTTGATAACTTTTTTATTTTTTTGGCAGCTTGTAAAGCGGCTTGTGGAAAAAGCCGTCTTTTTTTTATTTTTCCCTTTATTTTTGTGGTTTTTGGGGGTTGACCTTAGGGGGTTAGTGGTGTATAATTAAATCATTAAGGTGAAAAGTGGGGAAGAGAGGTGAAAACCTTTATAGACACTTTATCCACCGCCACGTCCTATGTTTATCGGCGAATACAATCATAACTTGGATGATAAGGGGCGCTTAGCTATTCCCGCTAAGTTTCGTGCCATCTTAAAAAAGGGAGCAGTCGTTACCAAGGGTTTGGATAACTGCTTATTTTTGTATTCAAAGGAGCAGTTTGAAAAAATTGCCCAGAAGTTCGCTTCATTGCCCATTAGCCAAGCTAAGGCTAGGGCCTTTTCTCGTCATATGTTAGCCGGTGCCATGGAGGTTGATTTTGATAACCAAGGACGCATTACTTTGCCAGAGTATTTGCGTAAATTTTCTGCTTTAAAAAAAGGCGTTATTATCGCCGGCTTATATAATCATTTGGAAATTTGGGATGAGACCGCTTGGCGTCGCTACAAGCAGACAGCTGAACAGAATAGTAATAGTATTGCTGAAGAATTAGGAGATTTAGGTATTTAGTATGACGTATCGTCACCAGCCTGTAATGCTGTCAGAGGTTCTGTCTGTTTTATCGCCTCGTCCCGGGCAGATTTACATCGATTGTACTTTGGGTGGTGCTGGCTATACTTTAGCCTTGGCCGCCGCCGTTGGCAAAAAGGGTAAGGTGTTGGCTATTGATGCTGATCCTTTAGCTATCGCTAACGCCGAACGTATCATTAAAGAAAAAAAGATAGAAAACATCGTTTTAGTTCATGATAATTTTAAAAATTTAGCCGCTATCAGTAATGCTTATCTCAAGTCTTCTGCCGACGGCATCGTCTTTGATCTTGGCTTATCTTCCGCCCAGCTAGATGATGAGAATCGCGGCTTTTCTTTCCAGGGAGACCGTCCTCTTGACATGGCTTTTGGCGCTGGCGCCGATATTGAAACTGCGGCTTTACTCAACCGCGCGTCCTTATCGGAGTTAACTCGTATTTTTAGAGAATTAGGGGAAGAACCGCAGGCATATCGTTTAGCTAAAGAAATAGTAATTGCTCGTCAAAATAAATCTTTTACCAGTACTAAGCCTTTGGTCGATATTATTTTAAAGGTTACTCCGCCGAGATTGCGCTCCGGCAAGATTCATCCGGCTACACGCGTTTTCCAAGCTTTGCGCTTAGCGACCAATGATGAATTTGGCAGTTTGCGTTCAGCTTTAACGGCGGTGCCGACGGTGTTAAAAAAGGGGGGACATTTGGCGGTGGTTTCTTTCCATAGCGGTGAAGACAGGATAGTGAAACAATGGTTAAAAGAGGAAAGTACTGATTGTCTTTGTCCGCCGCGCGCTCCCGTTTGTGTTTGCGGACACAAAGCTTCTTTTCTCTCTTTATTAAAGAAACCGTTATTGCCCAGTGCCGAGGAAATTAATTTTAATCCCAGGGCGCGGAGTGCCAAATTGAGGGCGGCAGAAAAAATACGATAATTTTCAAATTTATATATTTATAGCCTTTGGCTTTAATTTTAAGCAACTATCAGTATGATTATTCGCTCAGTTAATAATCCAAAACGCCAGCAGACAGCCAAGAAAAATTTTTCTTGGCGGACGCTTAATATTTTTTTAAGTATCGCTTGTGTCGTCTTGGGGGTGGTTTATTTAGTCGGCATTAATGATTTGACGGTTAAAGGCTTCGTTCTTAAGGATTTAAAAAACCAACAACAGATGTTGATGGAGGCTAATCAGGATTTGCAGACAAAAGTTTTAGGATTACAATCATATGCTTCCATCTCTCCCCGCCTGCAAGGATTGAATATGGTGGCGGTTGAAGATGTGGTCTATCTTTCCTCAAAAGCGCCAGCGGTAGCTAAAAAATAATTCTCATCTTTCTTATGTGGAGGGATTATCGTCAGAAAAGCCCGACTATAAGTAGTATTAATCCGCGTTTGCGCCTCTTTGCGGCGCTTATTTTTTTATTGTTGGCAGCGATTGTTTATCGTTTATATTTTTTACAAGTTTCTCAGGGCGACTGGTATGCCGCGCTGGCGTCCGGACAGCATCAGATTTCCAGCTTACTTCAGCCGGTAAGAGGGAAAATTATGCTTCATGAAAAATTAAACGGGCAGGATCAGCTATATCCTTTGGCGACCAATAAAGATTTTTCTTTTCTTTATGCCGTGCCGAAAGATATTAAAAATCCTCAGGATTTAGCGGATAAGCTGTTCGATTTTTTTGATAAACCAGAATTGGAAGCCAAGGCTAAGAGGGAACTAGAAGCGGAGTTAAAAAATAATTTACAAAAAGAAATAGATTTTATTAATGCTTCCGAATATAGCGCTGAAGATAAAGCTGCTAGAATTAAGGCCGCTCAAGATTTAGCGTTGGCTAAAAAAGATAAGGCCGATTGGCAGGAGATGCAGGAAATACTTTTAGAAAGATTAATTAAAGAGAAGCGGGAAGAAGCTATCGCTGCTTATTTAAAAAAACTCGATAAGCCGGGTGATCCTTATGAGCCTTTGCGCGAGAAATTAGATGACAACACACTTTTGTCTTTATATGCTTTTTTAAGCAGTTCGACAGAGCGCCCGGTAGCGGCTTCTGATTTGGAGAGGCGGCTGGATAAAGTTGTATTCAAAGAGAGCGGGGAGGAGTTAAAAATAGAAGGTATCGCGTTTAATCTGCAGAGCTATCGTTTCTATCCAGAAAATAATATGGCGTCCCATATCGTCGGTTTTGTCGGTATGGCTAATGATAAGGTCTCTGGTCGTTATGGCTTGGAAGAGTTTTTTAATGACGAATTGGCAGGCAGAGCTGGCTATCTTAAAGGGGAGCGCGGTGTCAGTAATACTATTATTGTTAATGATCGCGAATATACTCGACCGGAAGATGGCAGTGATTTAATTTTAACCATGGATAGAAGCGTTCAATTTCAGGCTTGTTCTTATTTAGAGGAGGCCGTAGCTAAATTTAAAGCTGAAGGCGGCAGTGTGATTGCTGTTAATGCTAAGACTGGCGCTATTTTGGCGATGTGCTCCGTGCCCAATTTTAACCCAAACAATTATAAAGACGTCAGCGATATTAAGGTTTACAACAATCCGGCTATTATTTATCAATATGAGCCTGGCTCCGTTTTTAAAGTCATCACTATGGCCGCCGCCATTGATCAAGGCAAGGTTAAGCCCAGTACCACCTATAAGGATGAAGGACAAATTATGATTAAGGGTTGGCCAAAACCGATTAGTAATTCTGATTTTAGCACGAAAGGCGCTCATGGCGTTGTTGATATGAATGCGGTTTTAGAAAACTCTTTAAACACAGGGGCTATTTTTGCGATGCGTCAGATTGGAGCTAAGACTTTTGCTGATTATGTCAAAAATTTCGGTTTCGGCGAGAAAAGCGGCATTGAACTTGGTTCCGAAAGCGCTGGCAATATTGATAATCTACTGAAAAATAACATTAGGGAAATAGACGCGGCTACCGCTTCTTTCGGTCAGGGTATTGCCGTAACCCCTTTACAGATGCTCATGTCCTATCAAGCTTTAGCTAATCAGGGAGAATTAATGAAGCCTTATATAGTTCAAGAAATAAGGCATAGCAACGGACAAGTCGATGAATTTAAACCGCATCCTCTTCGTCAAGTGGTTTCCGAACAGACCGCTAATACTATTTTGGCAATGTTAGTCAATGTTGTTGAAAGCGGGCATGCTAAAGGGGCGAAAATTCCTGGTTACTATATTGGCGGAAAAACCGGTACCGCTCAGGTTGCCACTTCCGGGGGTTATAGTACGGATAAATTTATTCATACCTTTATCGGTATCGTGCCGATAGATAATCCTCAAATTGTCATGCTCACGAAGATTGACGCGCCCAAGGGGGCGGCTTATGCGGAGAGTACCGCTGTGCCTCTGTGGCATGATATTGCCGATTTTCTTTTGAAGTATTATCAAATACCGAAGACGAGAAAGTAAAATATCCTCTTAAAATATATGAAGAAGCTTTTGCAGTTAAAATTAAGATTTTTAAGCCGACTAATTTTAAAAAAATATCGTCCGGAAATAGTCGCCATTTCCGGGTCTATCGGCAAGACTAGCGCCAAAGAAGCTATTTTTCAGGTTTTGTCGGGTCGGTTAGCGGTGCGAACGAGTATTAAAAATTATAATAACGAAATTGGCGTGCCTTTGACTATAATCGGAGCGGAGTCCCCTGGTTCATCTTTCGTTGGCTGGTTACGGGTATTTGGGCGCGCTTGGCTTTTGTATTTCCGGCGCGATTTGTCTTATCCTAAAATTCTCATTTTAGAAATGGGTATTGACCGGCCTGGCGATATGGATTATCTGACGCGCTTGGCTCCGCCGACAGTCGGCGTCATTACTGCTGTCAGTTATTCTCATTTAGAATATTTTGGTAGTTTCCAAAATATCAAGAAGGAGAAGCAGATTTTAATAGAAAGAGTCGCTCGCAAGGGTTTAAGTATTCTTAATTATGATAATGAAGCTGCCCGTTCAATGGCCGAGGTCAGTCCGGCGCGGGTTCTTTCTTTCGGTCTTTTACCTGGCGCCGATATCGTTGCTCAAGATTTACACTATCGTTACCAAGGAGCGTCTTATGATATTGCTGGTTTAAATTTTAAACTCAATTATGAAGGCAATATTGTTCCTGTGGAAATGCCTAATATTATAGGGGAAGGGGGTGTTTATGCCGCTTTGGCTGCCACCGCGGTGGCACTGCATTTCGGTTTAAATTTGATGGAAATTGCTTCGGCTTTGCGCAATTTACGCTTACCGGCCGGGAGGATGCAGCTTCTACCAGGCATTAAACATACTTTTTTGATTGATGACAGTTATAATTCTTCCCCTGAAGCGTGCCTATCCGCCTTAAAGGTTTTAGGCCAGATCAAGATAGACGGCGCTGCCAGTAAATACGCAGTTTTAGGAGACATGTTGGAAATCGGCGCTTATAGCGAAGAGGGTCATGCTTTGGTCGGTCGTACTTTATTTGAGCAGGGGATTAACTATCTGGTGAGCGTAGGTGAACGTTCTCGCGATATTGATCGCGGGGCCAAAGAAGCGGGAATGAGTAGTGACTTTATTTTTCATTTTGATGATTCGGCCACGGCGGGGCGATTTGTTCAGGAACGCTTGCATGAAGGCGATGTCGTGTTGATTAAAGGCTCTCAGGGGACAAGAATGGAAAGGGTGACTAAAGAATTAATGGCCGAACCGGATAAAGCGGAGGAATTACTTGTCCGGCAGGGACCAGGCTGGCAGAATTAGTTTTTTCTTAATTAAGCGCCATGACGGCGCTTTTTGCTTGATTTTTCGGACTACTAGGCTATACTCAAATTATGTCTATTCTTATTCTTGGCGCCGCCGGCAATCTCGGCGGTCAGCTAAAAAAGGTTTTTTCCAACCAAGATTGTCAAGCTTGGGACAGGCTTGATTTTGATTTTTTAAATTTTGAAGAATTATCCAAGCGTTTACATACTCTATCTCCAAGCGTTATTATTAATGCCGCCGCCTATAATGCCGTTGATAAATGCGAAGAGAACGAAGCTGAGGCGATGCTGGCTAGGCGTTTAAATACTGAACTTCCAGGGGTTTTGTCTGATTATTGCTTGAGTAGTCAAACTCTACTCATCCATTATTCAACCGATTATGTTTTTGGTGGAGACGGACGCTTAAGCGGTCCTTATCAGGAAACAGATAAGCCTTCACCCTTAAATGTTTATGGACGTACCAAATTTGCTGGCGAACAAGAAATCGCCAGAAGGGCGCTAAACGGTTTAGATTATTATTTAATTCGCACTTCTAAATTATTCGGACCAAAAGGAGAAAGTCCGCAAGTAAAGCCCAGTTTTTTTGATATCATGATTACTTTATCCTTGGAAAAGGAAACAATCAAAGCGATTGATGGGGAGAGGAGTTGTTTTACCTATACTCCCGATTTAGCGATTGCCACCAAGAGTTTAGTAACAGATCGACCAGCGCGGGGAATATATCACTTGTGTAATTCAGGCGAGGCGACTTGGTATGATGGCGCTAATTATCTTTTTCAGGCTATCGGCGCTACCGTTAATTTGCAGGCATTGGCGTCGGCAGACTGGCCTCGTCCGGCTGTTCGCCCTCAATATTCAGCTTTAGCTAATCATCGCCGTCCGTCTTTGCGCCCTTGGACTGAAGCTTTAGACGAATATTTATTTTATTTAGGTTTGAAGAAATAATTAAGTCAAATATATTTATGCGTGGAATTATTTTATCGGGAGGCAGTGGCACCCGCTTACGCCCATTAACCAAAATTACCAGTAAGCAGTTGTTACCGATTTATAATCGGCCAATGATTTATTATCCTTTGGACACTTTAATTAAAGCCGGTATTAAAGAAATTCTTATTATTGTTTCTCCGGAAAGAGCGGGCGATTATCTTAATTTACTAGGTAGTGGCCGGGAATTTGGTGTAAAATTTACCTATGAAATTCAAGATAAGCCCGAAGGATTAGCTCAAGCTTTTATTATTGGTGAAAAATTTATTCAAGGGGAGAACGTGGTGATGATTTTGGGCGATAATATTTTTGAAGATAATTTTGCCGATGATATTTCTAATTTTAAGAGTGGCGCTAAAGTATTTGCTAAATATGTACCTGACCCGGAGCGTTTTGGCGTCGTTAAATTCGACGACAAAATGAAGGCGGAAAAAATTATTGAAAAACCGACTAATTACTTAAGTAATTACGCGGTTACCGGTCTTTATGTTTATGACCATCGTGTGGTCGAGGTGGCTAAAAATTTAAAACCAAGTGCTCGCGGCGAATTAGAGATTACAGATTTAAATAATTGGTACCTAGCCAAAGGCGAGCTGGAGGTGGCAATGGTGGAGGGAGAATGGTTGGACGCCGGTACTTTTGACAGCTTACTCAAGGCGCAATTATTTGCCAAGGAAAAGTTGGACGCTAAGATGTCCATTTAAATTTTCCAGTCACCTTGTATTTATATGAAATTAGCCGTTGCCTTTTTATGTTACAATGACAGTTCCGCTCCTTACTTGCCGGAGTTTTTAAAGAGTTTAGAGGCGGCTTTAATACGTCTTGACGCTGAAATTTTTGTTTTTGCTGGCGATAATAGCGACCGCGCGCCTTTTGTCAATCAAGAATTATTATTTCGTCATAATTTAAAGGCTTCTTTTCCTATTAAACTATTGGCTTTTGATAAAAATTTAGGTTTTGCCGCCGCTTATAATCGTTTAATTATCGCTGCTAAAGGGGTGGGGGCAGATTATTTTTTAATGATTAATCCCGACATGTTGCTGACCGAGAATATGATTGCGCGCTTATTATCTGTTTTGGCGAAGCGAACAGATTTAGCCGCAGTTTGTCCTAAAATATATCGTTGGGATTTTAGGGGTAAACGTTTAACTAAGATCATTGATTCTTGCGGTATAGGCTTGGCGCCGGGTTTGCGTTTTTATGATCTCGGGCAAGGGAAAGAAGATAAGGGGCAATATGATAGAACTGAAATTATTGGTCCATCGGGAGCAGCGGCTCTTTTTCGCATCAGTTCTTTGGAAAAAGTGACAGTGGACGGTAAATATTTTGATGAGCGTTTTTTTATGTATAAGGAGGATTGCGACCTTGCTTATCGCTTGTTTCGAGCTGGTCAGAAGACAGTGTTGGTGCCAGACGCCATCGCTTATCATGATCGGAGTAGTGCTGGTCAGGAAAATTTATGGCAGACTTGGCGGCATTGGCAAAAAAGGAGCCGGCTGACTCGTTCCTGGTCTTTTGCTAATCAGAATCTAATTTTTGTTAAATATTTTCATTTTGAAAGTTATTTTTCCCGTTTTTTAATTGTTGTAAAGGTTATCTTTATGGGGTTATTTTCTTTAATATTCGCCCCATTTCTCTTAAAAACCTATTTTAAGTTTTGGGGTGTAAATCGCAGTATAAATCGAAGCATTGACTAATATAAAATATTATGATAGATTAATTTTATAAAATTATTAAGATTAAAATAGTATAGCGAGTCTATATTTTTGTTTATATGGATAATTTTTTAGAAAGCATTGTGCGCGATAAGCGTAGTGAGGAATTATCTAAATTGAATGCGATTCAAATAGTCAATAGTTTGTTCTCCGACTTAATGGACAGAGAGCGTGATATTTTGACTAGGCGTTTTGGTTTAAATGGTGATAAAAATGAAACATTGGAGAAGATTGGTCAGCTTCATAAACTGACTCGGGAAAGGGTTCGCCAGATTGAAAACGCAAGCATCAAAAAAATCAAACGTTTGGATAATTTAAGTAATTATCTAGTGACTTTAAAGAGTGTAGTTGAGGAGTTATTAAAGGAGCATGGTGGTTTATTGAGACGCGATTTTTTACTTGATATTTTAACCGTGATGAGTTTAGAAATGAACAATGATGTCGACATTAATAGCGCTGAATATGAAAAGAATAGGCAGGTTTACAAAAATCGTTTTAATTTTATCTTATCCAAACTTCTTGATGATGATTTTGATTTAATGCCCGACTCCAGTAATTTTAATGCGTCGGTTAAGCTTAAGGAAGAGTCTTTAGAGCATTTTGAAAAATTATCTAAGGATTTATTATCAAAACTTGAATCTTTGAATAAGACGTTTGATACTGAAGGCGTTCTGTCATTGCTTAAGAGCCTGGATTCCTATTCCCAGTATCAGGATAAGCTGGAGGCAAATAATAGCGCTGACATCACCCCGATTTTTAAAAGTCAGATTTTTCCTGATAAGGCCGAGATTATCAACAGTAATAAGACTTTATACTCCTTAATGCAGGCGCTGAAAGATTTGGAGCGCAATAAATTTGGTTATTGGGGTAAGGCTGATTGGCAGGAAATTAAACCGAAAACCATTAATGATAAGATTTATTTAGTCTTAAAGAATGCTGGTAAGCCACTTCATTTTACAGAAATTGCTTCTAAAATTAATGAGATAAAATTTGACCATAAGAATGCCAATCCAGCGACTGTTCATAATGAATTAATTCTTGATGAACGCTATGTCTTAACCGGTCGAGGAATGTATGGTTTAAGAGAATGGCAAAATGCTTAAAGACTTTATTATTGCGAATTAATTGTAGAATATTTCATAACCGTTGCGCTCGCTGCAGCGGTTTTTGTTTTCTTAAATTTATGCTAAAATATTGATATAATTACCGGCGCCTTAGATGACGTCGTTGTTTAGCCTTTTGTTATGGAAATTACGATTAATACTTCCAGATTGGACGCCTTTTTCGCTTTGCCAGCTGATCAGATGCTGTGGGTATTTTTTATTAATATCGGCTGGATGGTTATTGCCGCTGTTTTGTTATATGGCATCTCTTTAATTTATCTTCAAAAAATCAGATCTCAGTGGGCGGCCAAGAATTTGCAATTTATCCTTCTGGCAATCGATATTCCGAAGGGTAATGAACAATCGCCTAAAGCCGCCGAGAACATGTTTAGCTATTTAGCCGGCGCTCATGGTTCTACTAATTTTTTTGAAAAATGGTTTGAGGGTAAATTTCAGGTCTCCTTCAGTTACGAAATTGTTAGCATTGAGGGTTATACTCAATTTTTAATTAGGACGCCCGTTGAATTTCGTGATTTAATTGAAACGTCTGTCTATTCCCAATATCCTGATGCCGAGATTTCCGAGGTTGATGATTATGTTGATACTGTTCCTCATCATTTTCCGGATGAGGATTATGATGTTTGGGGGGCAGAATTCATACAGTCTAACAATTGGGCCTTTCCCATTAAGCTTTATCAGGAATTTGAACATAATTTTGGCGAATCGGAAACGCAGTTTAAAGATCCGATGGCATCTTTAATGGATTTGTGCAGTTCTTTGCGGGAAGGCGAGCAGTTATGGATGCAACTGGTGATTATTCCCATAGGTTTTGATTGGGTGGCAGAAACGGATAAGGTGGTTGATAAAATTTTAGGCAAGAAGAAAAAACAATCAAGTGCCGCTTCTAAATTTGTGGAATGGCTGGGCAATATCAGCGAAGCTATTTATAGTATCTGGGGCGATATTGAAAGCAAGTCCACCGAAGATAAGGGCTTATCAATGCAAGAACTTACACCTAAGCAGAAGAGGCAGATAGAGGCCATCCATTTAAAAGCCGCAAAACTATCTTTCGAGGCAAAAATTCGCGTAGTTTATGTGGCTCGTAAAGATTTAATGAACAAGAATAAGGTGGTAAACGGTGTAATTGGCTATATGAAACAGTTTGCTTCTCTTGATTTAAACAATCTAAAGCCGGATGTTAAATTGACAATGACTAAAACTGCTTATTTTAATAAAGATAAGCGCCTGCTACGCAAAAAGAATGCGATTATGGCTAATTATATCGCCAGAGAAGATACGGCGGGGCGCAATCCTGGTTTATATAATATTGAGGAATTGGCAACTCTATGGCATTTCCCGATAGAAGCTAATGTCAAGGCGCCGTTAATTCAGAAAGCTCCTGGCAGAAAAGCGGATGCCCCTTCTACTTTGCCGATAGTTAATGATATGGCCGCTCCCTTATTGGAACCATTCAGTGTGGAAATTTTGCATAGCGCGACTAGTCAATCACAGAGCGAGAGTAAAAATCATATAAAGGAAGAAGAAAAACAGAATGTGCCTGATAATTTACCATTTGTTTAATGTTTAATAAGAAAACAAAAAAAAGAATCGGTATTGATGCTCGTTTTTATGGTCCTCTAGGTAAGGGCTTGGGGCGTTATGTTCAAGAAGTGGTTGATAATATCGTATCGATGACCGTCACTAGCAGTGAATTTGAATATGTTATTTTTTTGAGTCCGGATAATTTTAAAGATTTTAAGTCTAGCCATCCCAATGTTCGCAAAATAGAAGTTCCTTGGCGTTGGTATTCATGGCGGGAGCAATTATTTTTTCCTTTGATTTTAAAAAAAGAAAAGTTAGATTTGGTCCACTTTCCCCATTTCAATGTCCCCATATTGACCCCGGTGCCCTTTGTCGTCACTATTCATGATTTAATACTAACCCGTTTCTCCAGTCGCCGCGCCTCAATGCTCCCAGCAGCTTTTTATTGGTTTAAGCAAGCCGCCTATCGCTTGGTCATTAGAACGGCTATAAGGCGAGCCCGAGCCATAATTACCGTTTCTGAATTTACCCGTAGAGATATTATCAAAAAGTTTAAGGCTAATCCTAAAAAATTATTTGTTACTTACGAAGGGGTAGCGGACTTAGACAAAAAAGAAATTATTGGCGAAATAGAGGAGAAACAAGTTTTACAACGTTATCGGATTAGCGAACCCTTTTTGTTATATGTGGGCAACGCTTATCCTCATAAAAATTTAGAAGTTTTGCTGACTGTCTTTAATAATTTGCTTTCCCGCCATCATCATCTCAAGTTGGTAATGGTGGGTAAAGACGATTATTTTTATCATCGTGTTAAGGAAAAGGCGTCCGCCCTATCGCTTTGGCAAAGCGAAGGTGGTGATAATAATAAAGTTATTTTTCCGGGATATGTTCCTGATGCCGATTTAGCCGTGTTGTATCGCCGGGCTTTATTTTATGTTTTTCCTTCTTTATATGAAGGTTTTGGTTTGCCGCCTTTAGAAGCAATGAGTCATTCTTGTCCGGTTGTTTCTTCTAATCAGGCTAGTTTGCCGGAAGTTATTGGTGATGCCGCTCTTTATTTTGATCCCTATAACCAAGCGGATATGTTATCTAAATTAGAATTTTTATTTGAAAATGAAGATTACCGCCAACAATTGATAGCGCGCGGTTTAAAAAGAGTTAATGTTTTTAGCTGGCAGAAATGTGCGCGCCAAACTTTAGAAATATATCGTAAGATATTAGTAGAATAATTTTAAAATTGATGAATCGGGAAAATATAAAAAAATCTAATATAAAGCGTAATTTGTCGGCAGTCGACTCTTTTATCGTGGATTTGCGCCCCTCTGGTCAGAAAAAACTTTCAGAGAGCCAAAAGCCGGTTAATATTGCTTTTATTAATTGGCAAAAATTTAAAAGAATATTTTCTTTTCGTCGACCGCCGTATGCGGCTACTCTATCTTTTTTCAAATCTAATTCGAACTTAGTCTCGCCCAGTAAAAATTCTTCTTTTTCTCTACGTCATTTTTTTAATTTTCAGGCAAAGAAGCGCCGTCATTTCCGTATTTCGCGCTCACATTATCTCCGCGGTTCTCGTTTTAATAAGAGAGAGCGTCGCTTGTTTGCCGCCGCCGCTGGTGTGCGTTGGCGTCGCCTCAAAAAAGAGAAATCAAAAACAAACGCCCGCTTATCCCAAGCGGAGCATCTTGTTTCTTGGTACCGGTCTCTCTTTGTTTTTGTGTCCGTTTTAATAATTATCATTTTGCCTTTTAAAATTTTGTCTTATCTAAAAATTTTGGACATCAAAAGTTTACAGGCTGGTGTGATTGACCGTTCTTTATCCGCTTTAAATAATTTAGCGGCCGCTTCCGACGGGGCGGCGCAATTAGATTTTAGCGCTGCCGCCTCTAATTTTGCTAAAGCGGAGAGTGATTTTATCTCGGCTCAGGCGGAATTAAGTAGGATTGACGACTGGTTGTTGTCGTTCGCTTCTTTTTCTGGTGATCCTAAAATCAAATTGGCTTCTTCTGGAAATAAATTTTTAGCGGCCGGTCAGGCGGCCGCTGCGATGGGTGAGCATTTAAGTGAAGCGGGAAATATCTTATTACAAACAAGCGCTGATAAGAATTGGGGAAGCTTGATTGATTCTTTTATTGAACCTGGACAGCAGGCTTTAATTGATGCCGAGGAGCTACAACGTCAACTTGATAATATTGATGTCGATACTTTACCAGAGGAATATCGGAGTCAATTTATCGATTTTCGCGATCAAGCCGAAATCGCGGTTTCTTCACTGCGCTCTTTACTGGGCTCAGCTCAAGAAATTAAAGATTTTTTAGGAGTGAGTCGAGATAAGCGCTATTTATTGGTGTTTCAAAATAATGCGGAAATGAGGGGGTCTGGTGGATTTTTGGGTAGTTATGCACTGGTCGATATCCGTGAGGGCCGGATTCGTCGTTTGGAAGTGCCAGCTGGCGGATCCTACGACACTGAGGCGGGTATGAAAAATTTTATCCAATCCCCCCAACCTTTATGGTTAGTGAGTCCGCGCTGGTATTTTTGGGATGCCAATTGGTGGCCGGATTGGCCCACCAGCGCTCGTTCCTTGATGTGGTTTTATGAAAAAAGCGGCGGTCCAACCGTTGATGGGGTGATTAGTTTCACTCCCGATGTTTTATCTGATTTACTAAAAATTACCGGACCGATTGATATGCAAGCCGAATATGGTCTAACTATTGATGCTGATAATTTTTGGGATTTGATTCAAGCGACAGTGGAAAAAGAAAATTTAATAAAAACCCATCCAGAAGAAGTGGCTAATTTACCTGATAGCCCCAAGAATCAACCCAAGAAAATTATTGGCGATTTAATGGCGGAGATTATAGACCGCCTACCCAGAATATTAACTTTTGAAAATCTTCCTTTACTTATAACCGCCTTGGAAAAGAATCTCAGTTCTAAAAATATCATGCTGTATTTTTCCGATCCTTTGTTACAGGCAAAAGCCGCGCGTTATGGTTTTGACGGAGCGATGTTGCCGAGTCAGCATGATTATCTTCTTATTGCCCACACCAATATTGCCGGCCAGAAAAGTGATCGCAAGATGCTTGATGAGGTTAAACATTCCGTTCAGATTCTTAGTGACCGCAGCTTAATCGACACCCTTACCATTACTCGTACTCATACTGGCTTGAAAAATGAAATTTTGAGCGGTGTCCGGAATGTTGATTGGTTAAGGGTATATGTACCCGCTGGTAGCCAATTATTAGAAGCCCGCGGTTTTCGCGCTCCCGACGCTTCTTATTTTGAAAAGCCGGAGGAGGGTTGGGAAAAATTTCCTTTAATCGCTGAAACCGAAGAACTCGCTTTGACCGATTTAGTAAGCGGCACTAAGATTTATAAAGAAAATGGAAAAACCGTTTTTGCTAATTGGGTAATGGTTGATCCGGGGGAAACAGTGGAGATAAAATTACGCTATCGTTTGCCTTTTCGCTTGGAGGCGGAGGCCGACGTCAGTGGCGGCGATTGGCTCACCCGACTTGGCTCTTTATTGGATAAAGCTCCCGGCGAACGTTTCCCCTTCTCTTTATTGTTGCAAAAACAGCCAGGCGCTAAGGCTACTAGTGTTGACTTGGAAATTACGGCTCCATCCGGCTGGCGGCAGATCTGGAACTATCCTAATCAATCTTCTTGGAATGGCAACCTATCCCTAGATAGAGACGTAATGCGGGCCGTTTTATTGGAGAAATAATATCAAGTTTATTTTTAGCGATTTTTAAGAATTATAATTTTTTAACGGGCTTCGGTAGTTGCGACTATCGTCGCATCGTTCTTAATTACATGACAGTCTTGAAAAAAAAGAAAAAAACATCTTCCGCAGATAAGGATTCTGGTTTAAAGACTTTTTTAGAAAGACCTTTACCGGCCGTTGAAGAAGTTTCCCGCTTTGAAGAGGCGGTAAAAAAAGAAGCAGCCGCTGAAGAGGTGGAAAATAATCTTTCTGCTATTTATCACGACAAGCAGGGACGTCTAGTTGATGTTAGCCGAGTCCAGAAAAGACACCGTTTGCGTTTGTTAGTTTTATTTAAACAAGTTTTTATTCTCACTCTTTTAGCTTGCGGACTCTATGCGGGATATTATTACTATTTTCAGCGTCCCGCCGGTACTAGTGCCATTATTTTAACAGTACAAGCCCCAGAGAAAGCTTTGGCCGGAGAACCAATATCTTATAATATTACCTACAGTAATGATAGCGGTTTAGCCCTAAGTAACGCTAAGTTAGAGGTGCTTTTGCCGTCAAATTTTATAATTACTGAAAGCGTGCCCGCTCCTTCCGGCATTAATACCTGGAGTTTTGGCGATATCGCTATTGGCGGTAGCGGACTAGTTGTCATTAGCGGTTATTTAAACTCGCCAGTTGATTCCGCTAATGTGGTTAGCGCCCGCTTGTCTTATGTGCCGGCCAATTTTTCCAGTGAGTTTAAGAAGGAGGCCAGCGCGAATACGGTAGTCTCCGGTTTGGGCTTTATCGTCAGCGCCGATTATCTTAATACAGCTATTATTGGTCAAAACAATGAAATGAAGTTGTTTTTGAACGCCTTTAAAAATAATAAGCTATCCGATCTTTATCTAAAAATTTCCGGCTCAGATAATTTTATCGTCAATCAAGTCTCTTCAGAGAAGGGCGAACTCGTGTCCGAAAATAATCAGTCAGAGGGCGCGGCTGCTGATGTTTTTAAAATTCAGAATACCGGTGAGAACTCTTGGTTTTTGTCCGGTTTGCCGGCAGATTCTGAGGAGAAGATAACGATAGCTATCGATTTTACATTAAAGACCAAGAATCAGGATAAAGAAGATTTAAGTTTGCGCTTGATAAAAAGAGAGGCCGACGGCCGGGAGATGTCTTTATGGGAAAAGACTATATCTTTTGAGGCTATTAAGAGCGATTTAAATTTAAGCCTTACTTTAAACGGTTCTAAGACAGATCAGACTTTAAATTTTGGTGACACCTTATCTTATCAATTAGAGTATGCTAATAATGGTGAGGCTACTCTTGATGACGTCGCTTTAATGGCTGTTATTAAAGGTGATTTTGTTGATTGGTCTTCTTTGCGCGACCCTCTGGGCGGCAGTGTTGCCGGCGACGCGATTGTCTGGACTAAAGAGCAGTTGCCATCATTGTCTGAATTGACTCCTGGCGCCAGCGGTAAAATAGATTTTTCTTTAAAATTACGTAATTTTTCCGTTTCCGATTTAGGCGTTGACACTAGTATCACGAGTTATGCTCAATATGGTTTAAATAATAACCAAGAGGGCGCTTCTGAAGATAATCGGAGTAATACCATCAAGGGGCAAATAAATAGTGATTTGTCATTGAGTGAAAAGATTTTGTATTTTAACGAAGATAATATCCCGGTGGGTTCTGGTCCATTGCCGCCTCGAGTCGGCGAAAAGACTAGTGTGAGAGTTTTTTGGACTCTAAAAAATAATTTACATGATTTGAGCGATGTCCAAGTAGTTTTAGATTTACCTCAAGGGCTGGAATGGTCAGGCGGGGAAAATACTAATGTCGGTAGTATCACCTATGATGCCGAGAGTAATCAAGTTACTTGGCGTTTGGGTTTTTTGCCTATTTCTGTGTATCGCGCTGATGCCGAGTTTAATATCAGTTTTATCCCTAAAGATAGTGATCGCGATAAAATTTTAGTAATTTCTCCCGGTAGCACGGTCACAGCGCTTGATTCTTTGACTGGCGGCAGGATAAGTTATAAGACCAAAGCTAAGACCAGTAAGCTTGAAGACGATGAAATTGCCGGTTTTTCTAATAATGGACGAGTAGAATAATTATGAGCGGATTTAAATTAAAGCTATTTAAAGACGGTCTTCGTCGCGGGCGTGTAACTAATATTCATGGTTCTTTATCAACGCCTTTTTTTATGCCGGACGCTACTAGAGCCTTTGTGAAAGCTAATACCAGTGCGGACGCTAAGAGGGCGGGTACCGAGGTGATGGTGGTCAACACTTTTCACCTCTATCTTCAGCCCGGACAAAAGATAATTAAGCGCGCCGGCGGCGTCCATAATTTTATGGATTGGCAAGGGCCGCTTTTATCTGATTCCGGCGGTTTTCAGGTTTTTTCTTTGATTCATCAAGGAAAAAATCTGGGAAAAATTAATGACGATAAAGTTATTTTCAAATCGCCTATCGACGGTTCTCGGCACGAATTTAGTCCGGAAAAGTCTATCCAAATTCAATTTGATTTAGGTGTTGATATGATGGTTTGTCTGGACGACTGTCCGCCCAATGATTGGCCGAGGGCCGATTTAGAAAAAGCTGTTAAGCGTAGTTTGGCTTGGGCGGCGCGCTGTAAGCAGGAATACCTTAAACAGATAAAAAGGCGGAAAATAACTGAAGATAATAGACCTTTGCTGTTTGCCGTGGTTCAGGGCGGAGATTATGAAGATTTACGCCGAGAAAGCGCACGTCAGTTGCTTGCTATTGGTTTTGACGGCTATGGTTTTGGCGCCAGACCGGTTGATAAAGATGGTAATTTTTTAGCCGAAACTATTTTTAAAACTGCTTCATTTTTACCTAAAGATTCTTTGCGCTTCGCTCTCGGCGTTGGCATGCCCGAGGATATTTATCGTTGCTATCTGATGGGCTGGGATATGTTTGATTGTGTTATTCCTACTCGTGAAGGTAGGCACGGCAAATTATTTTTTTTCAAGCCTGGATTCCGGGGGTTTACAAAAAGAAAGGCGAAGCCGGGACCAATCGTGTCTTATCCTGATTTCTATCGGACAAAGAATATCAACAATGCCGCCTTTGCTCAAGATTTTTCCCCGATTAATGCTGACAGCGATCTGCCGGAACTGCGCCGCTACAGTAAGGCTTTTTTGCATCATCTTTTCCGTTTGGATGAACCTTTAGGACAAAAATTAGCTAGTCTTAATAATTTGGAATTTTATAATCGCCTGTTAAGAGAACTGCGTCGCTTGTAATAATCGTCATCTTTTATTTTTTCTTTTTTTGTTTTATAATGCTGTTGCTAAACAAATTATATTTATATAAATAAAGAGGGTGGCTTGGCTCGCTATTTTTATTTTTTCCTCGATTTATGCCTACAAAAATTATTGCCACAATTGGACCAAAGAGTGAATCCAAGGAAAAACTTTTGGCTCTATTGAAAGCTGGCGTTGATATGGTGAGGGTTAATTTCTCTCATGCCAGTCATAGCCAGTATTTGCGCATTCAAAAGATAATAAAAGATTTTAACGCCGAATCAGAGCGTCAGATAAAAATAATGCTTGATTTACAGGGCCCAAGAATTCGTGTCGGCCGCATGCCGGAAGGCGGCATTTTTATGGTCGACGGCGAGTCTTATCGTTTCGCTTTCTCAAACAAACCTTATGTAAAGGCCGGCGATGTTATCCCTATTGACAGTCATGATTTGTATCAAGACATTAAGAAGGGGGAGGCTTTGTTTTTATGTAATGGTGCCATTGAGTTGCAGGTAAAGGCGATTAAGAATAAGATTATTACGGCTGAGGTTATTAATGGCGGTGTTCTCAGTTCTCGGAAGGCTATTAATGTCCCTGATACCCATATTCGCAAAGGCGGAATGACAGCCAAAGATTTGAAAGACGCCGCTTTCGGCTTAAAGGTGGGGGTAGATTATATTGCCTTATCTTTTGTGCAGACCGCTAATGATGTTTTGCGTTTGCGCAGGTTATTAGGCAAGAAAAGTGGAATCAAGATTATTTCTAAAATTGAACGTGGCCTCGCTTTGAAGCATATTGATAAAATTATTACCTCTTCTGACGCTATTATGGTGGCGCGAGGAGACTTGGGCATTGAGGTTCCGATTGAAGATTTGCCTATTATCCAAAAAAATCTTGTCCGTCATGCTCATTGGCATGATCGTCCGGCTATTATTGCCACTCAAGTGATGACTTCCATGATTAAAAATGCCCATCCGACTCGAGCGGAAATTTCCGATATTGCTAACGCCGTTCTTGATGGCGCGGATATGATAATGTTGTCTGATGAGACGACTATTGGCGATTATCCAGTCGAAGCGGTGAAGATTTTAAAGAAAGTGATTGAACGTACAGAGAAGTATATTTATAAGGGTAACGTTGATAACTAAAATTTAGATATTAATTATTTTTTTATGAAAATA
The DNA here is from genome assembly GCA_002070735.1 of Parcubacteria group bacterium ADurb.Bin115. GTDB lineage: Bacteria > Patescibacteriota > Patescibacteriia > Patescibacteriales > UBA12465. The sequence goes on along the minus strand of MWDX01000003.1, from coordinate 37,568 downwards.
AAATCAATTTCCGCTTTAGAAATTTTGGATTCTCGCGGTAATCCCACAATTTCGGCAAAAGTAACACTTGAAGACGGTTCCGTCGGGGAAGCGGCTGTGCCCTCGGGAGCCTCTACCGGGTCTTACGAGGCTGTAGAATTGCGCGACGGTGACATTAATCGTTATCAAGGAGCGGGGGTGTTAACGGCTGTAAAAAATGTTGAGGAAATAATCGCTCCGGCTTTAATCGGCTTCGAAGCGGATAATCAGGTCGGTTTAGACGAAAAAATGATTGCCTTGGACGGTACGACTAATAAAGCTAAATTAGGGGCTAATGCCATTCTTTCAGTTTCTTTGGCCTGTGCTCGGGCAGCGGCCGTATCTTCCGGTCAGCCTTTGTATCAATATTTATCTAAGTTTAATCCTGAATTTAACGGTCAATATATTTTGCCGGTACCGATGATGAACGTATTAAATGGTGGCAAGCATGCTAATTGGGCGACAGATATTCAGGAATATATGATTTTACCGGTGGGAGCGAAAAATGTCGCCGGCGCGATTAGGATGGGGGCGGAAATATATCAGTCTTTAAAGAAAATTTTAAAGAATAAAGGTTATGCTATCAGTGTCGGCGATGAGGGCGGTTTTGCTCCCGCCTTTAAGGATAATGAAGAGCCTTTTCAGGTTCTAACAGAGGCAGTGGTCGCGACCGGCTATTCTTTAGGCGAAGAGGTTGTTTTTGGTATAGATGCCGCCGCCACTGAATTTTATACTGACGGTGTTTATAGTCTCAAAAAGGAGGGTAAGAAATTGTCTGCTCAGGAGTTAATTTTCTTTTATCAAGAATTGTCCGCCCGCTATCCCTTAGTGTCTTTTGAGGATGTCTTAGCCGAAGATGATTGGGATGGTTTCCGTGCTTTTACGGAAATGTTTGCGCCTTTATGCCAAATAGTCGGCGATGATCTTTATGTTACTAACGTTAAGCGTTTGGAGAGAGGAATTGCGGAAAAGAGCAGTAATTCAATTTTAATTAAATTAAATCAGATTGGCACCTTAACAGAAACGGTGGCGGCTATCAATTTGGCTCGTAAAAATGGTTTGACGACCGTCGTCTCTCATCGTAGCGGTGAAACCGAAGATGCCTTTATTGCTGACTTTGTTGTGGCTATGGGTATGGGGCAAATTAAGACAGGGGCTCCTTGTCGCAGTGAACGCACAGCTAAGTATAATCGTCTTTTGGCAATTGCCGCGGAATTGGGAGACAAGGCCGTTTACGCTTTTTTTCCTTTTGCCGGCAAGTAGTTGCTTGTATTGCAAGCGCGGCCTTTTTTATGAAATCCATTTTCTTCACTCTGAATGTCATTATTGATTTAGCCGGCCATTTCTTGATGTTTTTGATTTGGCGGCATTTTTTCGGTTTTTCTGAATTATATTTACAAGTAACGGTTGGCGTGATCTTGCTGGGCGCTATTTTTTTAACTGTTTTAGCCCCCTTGCTTGTTTATTGGCGTGATAACATTTGGAGCCGTTCTTTGTATTTAGTCGTTGGTTTGTGGGAGGGATTAATGCTGAATTCGGTTTTATTAGCGCTCATTTTTATTGTCTTTGATTTCTTTGGGGTTTATGAAATTAGCTCTTGGTCTCCTGGGGTGAGGTGGTGGTGGCTGGGGGCCTTGCCTTTGCTTTTATTGGCGCCGGAGGCCTGGTTGGCGCAAGCTACCAGAATAAGGCGAGTATCGGTAAATATTATTAACCTGCCTGATTCTTGGCAGGGAAAGGAAATAGCGCATATTACCGACGTCCATCTCGGGCCGGTTTGGCGGCAGAGATTTTTTGATAAATTAGTGCACCGAGTCAACTCTTTAGAGGCGGAAGCTGTTTTTATAACTGGTGATTTATTTGACGGGATGGATACTGATTTTTCCTGGTTTCATCAACGTCAATTTGTCGCCCGAAAAGGAGTTTTTTATGCTCTTGGTAATCACGATTTAATTCTAGGCGAAGCTAGACTCCGAACTTTATTGGCAAATTCAAATATCCAGATTTTAAGCAATGAAATCGTGACAGTGGATAATTTGCAGATAGTGGGCTTAAATTGCTATTATGAAGGCCGTTTGGATGTAAAAGGTAAAATTCTTTCCCAATTAGGTTATGAGTCGGATAAGCCCAGCATTCTTCTTTATCATGAGCCCAAGGATTTGGAAGCCGCTCGGGAGGCTGGCATCGATTTACAGTTATCAGGCCATACTCATGGTGGCCAGATGTTTCCTTTCAATCTCGTGGCTAAAATTTTATATCGCGGTTTCAGTGGTGGCCTCTATCACTTAAAAAATTTTTCTTTATCAGTCAGTTTTGGCGTCGGTACTTGGGGACCGCCGCTGCGCCTCGGTAGCCGTTCGGAAATAACCCTGATTAAATTATTGAAAGCTTAACTAGTCCTTGATATTTATATTATGGATTTATCTAAATTATCCGGAATTTTACAGACGGAACCAAAATTTCGTTTTCGACAAGTTTATCAAGCTCTTTATGGAGAGTTGATTTCTGATTGGGCTCAAGCTAGTGTCCTGCCTTTAAATTTAAGAGAACGTTTGAATCAAGATTGCCCCTTGGATATTACGGCCGAAATTTCAGTTGATCCCGGCGATAAGTCTAGTTTAAAAGCTTTATTGACTTGGGCTGACGGCGTTTCCGTGGAAACAGTTTTAATGCGACATCGTGACGGTCGCCACACGATTTGTCTATCTTCACAGGCGGGCTGTCCTCTGGGTTGTGCTTTTTGCGCTACCGGCCAAGGAGGTTTTTTTAGAAATTTAAGCGCCGATGAGATTGTCCAGCAATTTATTTTTTGGGCGCGCTTTTTAAAACAGGAAAATAAAGGCGAAAGTATAAATAATGTGGTGTTCATGGGTATGGGCGAACCTTTTTTAAATTATGAGCAATTTATTAAAGCGGTGAAAATTTTAAATGATCCAGAAAAATTTAACCTTGGTTCCCGCCGGATGTCGGTTTCTACCGTCGGCATCATTGAAGGTATTAAAAAATTATCGACGGAGAAATTACAGGTTAATTTGGCGATTTCTCTGCACGCCGCCGTTGATTCTTTGCGTGAACAGCTGATGCCTATTGCCAAAAAATATTCGATTACTAGTATTTTAAAGGCAGTAGACGAGTATATCCGTAAGACTGGGCGGCGGGTGATGTTCGAGTATATTATGATTAAGAACGTGAATGATGGCGAAGACGATGCGCTGGCTCTGGCGCAATTAATGAAAAAGCCTCTTTATTTGGTTAATCTTATTCCTTACAATCCGACCGGTAAATTTCAGGCTTCGTCTCCCGCCAGAATTAAAGAATTTAAGAAAAAGCTTGAATCTTTAGGCGTGGCTGTTACCGAGCGTCACAGCCAAGGGCGGGGAATTAGCGCCGCTTGCGGCCAGCTAGCCGGGAAGAAAAAATAGATTTGACTAAAAAATAAGCGCCTGCTTGTTCGGTTAGAAAGGCGCTTTTTGAATTTCCTCTTTAAAATGTCATTAAGTCCGGTTGTTTTTTATCACTATCTATGTTAACACCGATATTGAATAGCCCGGCATCTTTTGAGGATTTTTAAGGTTTTTAATGGTAATTAACCATTTTTATTATTTTGTTATATTATTTAATGCGATGAATTAGCCCCTTTTATGCTTTTTTGCTATAATAAAATCACTAATAAATTAATTTTTAATCATATGTTTACTCTAAAATCTTTGCCTTATGCTTATAATGCTTTGGCGCCGCATATTTCTGAACAGACTATGCGTTTGCATCATGACAAGCATCATCAGACTTATGTTGATAATTTAAATAAGCTGACAGAGGGCACCTCTTTGGCGGCCATGTCTTTAGTTGATGTTATTAAAGTCAGCGCTGGTCAGGCGAATAAAGCCGGTATTTTTAATAATGCCGGCCAGGTCTATAATCATGATTTTTTTTGGGATTGTTTACGTCCGGCTGATCAAGTGATGGCTATTCCCGCCGCTTTGCTGGAAAAAATAAATCATGATTTTGGTTCTTTGGAGCAAATGATGGTTGAATTTAAGACAATTGCCTTAAGTCAATTCGGTAGTGGCTGGGCTTGGCTGGTGTTGGCTGGAGAATCTTTACAAATTATTAAGACAGCTAATGCTGACACCGCTTTTCTGCATGATGTTAACCCTTTATTTACTCTAGATGTTTGGGAGCATTCTTATTATTTAGATTATCAAAATCGTCGTGGCGATTTTATTGATGCAGTCTTAAATAATCTGGTGAATTGGGACTTTGTTGCCAATCAGGCTGGTTTATAAATATGATGAAGAAAAATCCTTACGCCCGTCTCCAGCCCAAGACTCGAGAGCCCTATACTGTAATTTATCTAGTGCGCCACGCTAACCCTGATTATCGTCTAGAAAAGAAATTGGGCGACAGACTAATGCCTTTATCAAAAGAGGGCAAACTTCAAGCTTCTTTTTTGGCTAAGCGTTTACTGAAATTAGATTTAGATACAGTCTATGCGAGTTCGTTGGCTAGGGCACAAGAAACTGCTTCCATTTTTGCCAATCGTCGTAAGAAGCGGCCAATTATAATTGATGAGCGCTTGGATGAGATTGATTGGAAGAATTGGCATCGTGTCAAATATTTTCGCACCTCAGAGGAGCGCCGTAAGCAATATTTGCCCAATTATCACGTCTTAGATAAACAGCTTGATAAGATGCAAGCCCGGACGAGGCGCTTTTTAGCTGAAGTCTTGGCTGAACATCGTGGGCAGAGAGTGGCTTTATTTTGTCATGGCAATATTATTAAGACATTTTTAACCGGTATTATGAATGCTGATGTTCTTGGTTTTTTATCTTTGGAGATATATCAGGCGTCCATCAGTAAGTTAGTCATCGACGGTGACGGTTATGTAAAAATCGCTTATATTAATGACATCAATCATTTACCGAATCCTCCGCTTGAAGATATTTTTATCACTTTAGTTTCTTAAAGGCATGTATTTTTTTCGGTTATTAAAATTTATAACCATTCCTTTGCTCTCGGCATTTTTTCTTTATTATAATGCCTTACCTGTAAAAGCGGAGACTTTGGCCAGTCGTTTGTCTGGTAAAATTCTTTTGCAAGTAGAGTCGGCTGGGGAGGCTTGGTATGTTAATCCGCTTGATGGCCGGCGTTATTATCTCGGTCGTCCAGCCGATGCTTTTGTCTTAATGAAGCGTTTAGGTTTGGGCATCTCCGAGCAGAATTATCAATTATTTAAAGAGACGGGAGCGCATAATTTGCGGGGTCGAATATTGTTACGCGCGCAAGCGTCCGGAGAGGCTTATTACGTTAATCCCGACGACAGTCGTCTATATTATCTCGGTCGTCCGACCGACGCCTTCAATTTGATGCGCCGTTTCGGTCTAGGCATCAGCAATCAGAATTTAAATCAAATTGTCGTCGCTGATTTATCTTCAGCTGTTAATGATCTCAAGGCTAATACCGGTACATATTCTTGGCAGTACCAAAACACAAAATATCAGTTAAGCTTTAATTTAGATTCAGCTTTATACCAATCTTACGCTAGTAGCCCTAAGGTCTATACGTATTACGTTGGGCAAGAACCGGCTGATATCAAGGAGGCTTTTTACGCTTTATTTTTAAAAGTAAAAAGCAACGATAATCAGACTTTGGGCCTTTTGAATTCTTTGCGCGCACAGGCCGCTAGCTTGGGTTTAAATAGTGATCAGACCGCCGCTTTTATTTTAGCTTTTATTCAGTATATCCCCTATGACCACGCCAAACTTGAGTCTGGCGACAATACTCCCTACTATCCTTTTGAGACTTTGTATTTACATAAAGGAGTGTGTGCTGACAAGACATTTTTAGCGGTGCTTTGGTTGCGTTCATTGGGTTATGGTGCCGCTATTTTGGATTTTCCTGAGAGTAATCATTCGGCAGCTGGCATCGCTTGTCCGGTAGCTGATTCTTTGGCTGGTTCCGGTTATTGTTATGTGGAAACTACTAATTATTTTCCGATAGGCGTAGTCCCACCCCTGATTACGGGCGGTCAGGCACAGAATGATACCTCTTCTTTTGAGGATTTATTTAACTCTGACCATCTCGGTTATTTGGAAATCAAACAAAAGAGTCAAGGTAAAATTTATCAAGGGGTGGCGGCGGTAAAGAGAGAAGCAAGGGCGATAGAGCAAGCCAAAACAGATTTGGATGCTTCCCAAAATTTATTAAATGCTAATAAGTTGAGCCTTGACGCGGCTTATCAGTCTTTAAAACAGCAGGAAAGCCAGTTGTTAGCCTATCAAGCCGCTGGCAATATTAGCGCCTATAATCAATTGGTTCCGATATATAATCAAGCCGTGGCTGCTTATCGAGACCAGACCGAATCCTATAATCAAAGCGTTGTTAGTTATAATCAAGCCGTTAATGCTTTTAATGATCGCTATCGGCAATTTTATCAGCAGTAATTTGTTGATTATTAGTAAATATTATTCTTAAAAGAGGCTTGACACCTTGATTTTTTTAGGCTATTATTAGAACAGTTGAGGTTTTCCTCTGGGTATACCTCTTTTTATATTAAAATTATTATTAATTAAACGTCACGTTCGCATAATTTTTCTTGGTTTATATCAAACAAAAGATATAGATTAGCGGGCGGAAGCCTTGTTTTTTTAAAAGCAAGGGACAAAGAAAATCTATGGTAAAATTACCAAGTTTAGAAGAAATGCTAAAAGCGGGTATGCATTTCGGTCATCGTACTCATCGTTGGCACCCGAAGATGAAACCTTATATTTTTACAGCTAAGAACGGTATTTATGTGATTGATTTAGAGAAAAGCCGGCAGATGTTGGAAGAGGCTTTAAATTTTATGTCGCAGTTGGTGAGGGAGGGTAAGTCTATTTTATTTGTAGGTACCAAAAGCCAGGTGAAAGCACCGATGAAGAAAATGGCGGAAATGATTGGTCAACCTTATATCGTCGGCAAATGGCTTGGCGGCTATCTCACTAATTTTGCTGTCGTAAAAAAATCAGTTAAGAAATACCAAGATTTAATTGAAAAGCGCGATGCTGGAAAATTAGAGAAGTATACAAAAAAAGAGCGTTTAAATTTTGATAGAGAAATTAAACGTTTGGCTGAGCGCGTTGGCGGCTTAACTTCTTTAAACAAGATGCCTGATGCCATTTTTGTCTGGGATATAAAAGAAGAAGAAACGGCGGTAGCGGAAGCCCGCAAACGTCGTATCCCCGTGATTGCTATCTGTGATACCAACGTTAATCCAGAATTAGTTAATTATCCGATTCCGGCCAACGATGATGCCACTAAAACCGTCAAGTTGATTTTAGAAGTGATTCAATCAGCCATTATTGAGGCGAAGAAGGATTTAAAAAATTAAATTGATCCGCCGGACAGGAGGAATCTGTTTCCTGCGGTTTTAAATAATTATATGGAAATTATTAAACAATTAAGAGAGATGACTGGCGCGGGCATAGTTGATTGCAAAAAAGCCTTAGATGAGGCTAATAATGATTTACGGGTGGCGGTGGAGATTTTGCGCAAGAAGGGAATTGCTAAAGCCGCTAAGCGTATTGATCGCGAAACTAACGAAGGCGTGGTTAAGGTAGCGGTTGCGGCCGCTGCTGGCGAGGCTTATATCTTTGAACTTACTTCTGAAACTGATTTTGTTTCCCGTAATGATAAATTCCAGAAATTTGCCGATGAGGTCATGGACTTAGTTTTAAGTTTGCGCCCGGAAAATTTAGAGGCGCTCTTGTCCTTGCCCATGGCAGAAAGTAATGTTAAGGATAATTTGGCTGTATTAAGCGGTACTATTGGCGAAAAGATGGAAATTAGACGCTTTGCCCGTCTTCACGGCGCTAGTTTAGCCGCTTATTCTCACCTAGGGGGTAAGCTGGGGGTTTTAGTGGCGCTTGACCAAGCTGGTAAGGAAGAATTGGCCATGACGGTGGCGATGCAGGTGGCGGCCGCCAATCCTAAATATATAGAACCCTCAGAAGTGGAGGCTGGGGAATTAGAAAAAGAAAAAGAAATTTATCGTGAACAGTTACTTAAGGAAGGTAAGCCGGAGGCCATGATTGAAAAAATATTAGAAGGAAAAGTAACTAAGTATTATAGTGAAGTTTGTTTGGTTGAACAGGAATTTATTAAGGACGACAAGAAGAAAGTTAAAGATATCCTGGGCGGTGCCAAGATTCTGGGTTTTGTCCGTTTCAGTCTGTAATTGATATTTTTATTTAGTATTTTAAAGCCCCGCGATTATTAATTCTATTGGCGAGTCTTTGCTTTTTATGCAGATTGCCCAAGTACAATTTTCTCCATGGGATAAGGCTTACAGTTTTTATGTTGATTCTAGTTTAGGTGTTCTTGTCGGTGATTTTGTAATTGTCGATACGGAATTAGGGCGTGAGTTGGGCAAAATTATTTCTGTAAGCAAGGAATCTTCTCCCGAGCAGGATTTAAAGCTGGTTTTACGTTTAGCGACTGTTGATGACGCTCGTTTAGTTTTTGATGAAGACCGTCGTCGCCAAGCACTTGTCACTTGTCAGGGTTTTATTGAGAGGCATGGCCTGAACATGAAATTAATCGATGTTCGCTTTTCTTTTTCCGGTAATCGTATGACTTTTGCTTTCGTGGCCGAGGGTAGGATAGATTTTCGTGATTTGGTTAAAGATTTAAATGCAGCTTTTAATGCAAATGTCCGTTTATTGCAAATTGGCTCCCGTGATGAGGCTCGTTACTGTGGTGATTGCGGTCCTTGCGGATTAAGCTTATGTTGCCGGACTTTCGTCCATAATTTTGCCTCGATTACTTCAGAAATGGCGGAGGCTCAGCAGGTAGTCCACCGCGGTAGTGATCGTCTTTCCGGTATGTGTGGGCGTTTGATGTGTTGCCTTAGTTTCGAATATGAAGGTTATAAGCAGTTGGCAAAGGAATTGCCGCCACTGGGAACAAAGATAAGGGTGCAGGGGCGCACGGGTATAGTTGTTGGGCATCATCTTTTAAAAAAGACCGTTGATGTCCAATTCGAAGCGGAAAATGAAGGGGAGAGAGCTTTTGTTATTCAGGTTGACCCAAATCAGAACAAAGAAAAAGAATTAAAGCCTCGCATTGGTCATTTCGCTAAATTTCGCGCCAACGGTAATACTCGACCGAGACCCCGCCGTTAATCATTTTTTAAAGAAGAAGCTCTTGTCCAGGGGGCTTTTTTTGTGCCCGAAATGTGGTATAATGGGATTAGCTTTTATTTATTTAATTTCATAAATATGCCTTTAAATCTCGCTATTAATGGTTTTGGCCGCATCGGCAGAGCCGCTTTTAAGATTATTCTCGATAAATACCCAGAGCTTAAAGTTGTGGCCATTAATGATTTGACCGATAATCAAACTTTAGCTCGTCTTCTGCGGTATGATTCTTGCTATGGTTTATATGGTCATCGCGTGAGCGGTGATGATCAGGGTTTACTGGTTGACGGCCAGCGCTATACTGTGTTTGCCGAAAAAGATCCAGCCGCTCTTCCGTGGAAAAAAATGCAAGTTGATGTCGTGCTCGAATGTACCGGACATTTTTGCGATAAGGAAGGAGCCGGTATGCATTTACAGGCAGGGGCTAAAAAAGTTATTATTTCCGCCCCGGCCAAGAAGGGTGGGGTAAAAACTATCGTTTTAGGTGTAAATGATAAAGATTTACGTGCTAGTGACCACATTATTTCCAATGCCTCTTGTACTACTAATTGTTTGGCGCCAGCCATGTCGGTGCTTCAAGAGAAATTTGGTGTTTTAAAAGCTTTAATGACCACGGTCCACTCATATACGGCTGATCAAAATTTGGTTGACGGGCCCCATAAAGATCCTCGCCGAGCTCGTGCCGCCGCCCTTAATATTATACCCACCACCACCGGGGCTGCTGTGGCTGTCACCGAAACCTTGCCTTCTTTAAAAGATAAATTCGATGGTTTGGCGGTGCGTGTGCCCACACCGGTCGGCTCTCTTTGTGATATCGTCTGCGTTTTGAAGAAAAAGACCGACGTTACCACTGTCAACAAAGCATTTTTAGCGGCTGCCAAAGGCAAACTTAAAGGCATCTTAGAAGCTTCTAATGAGGAGATAGTGTCAACTGATATTGTGGGAAACGCTCATAGCTCGATTATTGATTTGAAAAATACTAAAGTAATAGCTGGTGATTTACTAAAGGTGGTCGCTTGGTATGATAATGAGTGGGGTTATGCTAATCGTTTAGTGGACTTAGCGGTAAAATTAAAAAAATTTGTTAAATAAATAATAGATTGATGCCATTATTTTTGGCCATTATCTTCATTTTTATGACTAACAAGATCAGCTCAAAAGTAAATTCGCCCCTATTGCCAGCGACGCGCTTGTTGACAGATGCCTGGAATTTGTATGCGTACAAGCTAGTTGATTTTATCGAAATGTATGTTTTAGGTCTTTTCGGTTTGTTGCCACTTTTGCTTTTAGGTATTTTAGCCTTAGTATTTTTTGCTTGGATGCATCTAAACTCTTGGACTATTTATCTTTTGTTTGGAGTTTTAGGCCTAGCCGCTTTGGCTTGGGCAATATATTACGGGACTCGGGCAAAGATTGGTTTATTGTTAATATTGAAGAATGAGAAAGCTAAGGTCAGAGAGAACTTTCAGGCTAGTAAAAGTTTATTTTTCCCCTATTTCTTTATCAGTTTAGCGACCGGAGTTTTGATTTTTTTAGCTTTTTTGCTTTTTATCATTCCCGGAATAATTTTATCAGTATTCTGGTCTTTGGTTGTAATATTGATTGTTTTCGAAGATAAGCTCACATTTAAAACGGCGACTAAGAGAAGCTGCGAACTAATTAAAGGTTATTGGTGGCCCGTTTTTGGCCGTTTTCTCATTATTGGAGTTTTAGCAACAATAGTTGCTTTAATCATGAATATTCCTATGAACTATTTATCGGAAATCGGCAAGCAGGCCTACTCTTTCGTGGTTAATATTTTTTGGGCATTACTTAGTCCCTTATTTGTTACTTACACTTATTTGTTGTATAAAGATTTGCTTTCTAAGAAATAGCTGATTTTTATCCCTTAATTACGCATGATGATTCCTGATTATATTTTAGAAATAATGGAGAGGCTGATGTCGGCCGGTTTTAGCGTAGAGATAGTCGGCGGTGCCGTGCGTAATCTTTTAATGAATAAACAGCCAAAAGATTGGGATTTAACTACTCAAGCTAAGCCGCCAGAAATATTATCACTATTTCCCGAAGCAAAGTATGAGAATGATTTCGGCACCGTCATTATTCCTTGTCGTACTAGTGATGGTTCTTTATCTGACGTAGTAGAAGTTACCACCTATCGTAGTGAACAGGCTTATTCTGATCGGCGCCATCCGGATGAGATTAAATTTGAAAATTCTTTGGAAAAAGATTTAGAAAGACGCGATTTTACGATTAACGCTATGGCTTTAATTTTGGATAAAGCCGGCGAATATGAGTGGAGCGGTCGGCATTTTCGTTTAGTTGATTTGTTTGGTGGCTTAAAGGATATTCATAAAAAAGTGATAAGAGCCGTGGGCGAGCCATCTGACCGTTTTAAGGAAGATGCCTTAAGGATGATGAGAGCGATTCGTTTTTCTGCTCAATTAGGTTTTTCTTTAGAACCAAAGACTCAGCGTGGGGTCGTTAAATTAGCCGGTAGTCTTAAGTTTGTAGCCAAAGAGCGCATTCGCGACGAATTAATCAAGATTATCGCTTCTAATCAGCCGGCGGAAGGTATCGCGGCTTTACATGAGGCTAAACTCTTGCAATATATCATCCCTGAATTGGAACAGGGAGTGGGTGTGCGCCAAAATCATCACCACATCTACCCAGTTTTCAAACATAATTTGCTGTCATTAAAATATTGTCCCAGTCAGGAATGGACCGTACGTTTAGCCGCTCTTTTTCATGATATCGCCAAACCAAAAACTAGGCGCTTAATTAACGGTCAGGTTACTTTTTATAATCATGAATATGTTGGTGCAAAAATGGTAGATAGGATAATGACGCGCTTGAAGTTCAAGAATGAAGACCGAGAAAAAGTGGTGAACCTGGTTAAAAATCATATGTTCTATTATAACGTCGGTGAGGTAAGCGCCGCTTCCGTTAGACGTTTAATTAGTAAGGTGGGAAGGGAAAATTTACAGGACTTAATTTATTTGCGGGTTGCCGATAGACTTGGCTCTGGTACGCCAAAGGCTATGCCCTATAATTTAAGGCACTTACAGTATATGCTGGAAAAGGTTCAGAATGATCCAGTCTCCGTCAAAATGCTCGCTATCAATGGCGATGATTTAATATCAGTGTTAAAACTGACGCCTGGACCGAAATTTGGAGCTATTCTTGATGTGCTTTTAGGGGAAGTTTTGGAAGACCCAGCTCGTAATGAACGTTCCTATCTTTTAGCGCGGGCGGAGAAAATAAAGGAGCAGAATCTTGACGAAATTCGCGAGCAAGCTCGTAAATTGATTGAGGAAAAGCGTGATGACGACGACCAGTCTCTTCAGCGGCGCTTTAAAGTTTGATTTTTATTAATTCGCTTTTAAAAGCGTTAAAATATAATTTTATGAAAACATTTTATAAATTGTTCTTGGTGGCAGGTTTGGCATCATTTATTTTATTATTGTCCGCTTGTACCACTGAGACTCCTAACGTTAATGATAATATGGACATCCAAGACGAAGAGGTTGTTGTTAATACAGTTAGTAAAGACAAGGCGAAGATTCCCGAAAAAAAGCCTGAATTAGGAGAATTTTTCGCTGATACTAATCCGAGCGAAGCGTCAACCGCGGTTGCAGGCTCTCAAGTAGATTTATCTTCTTCTAAAGTGCAGGCCCCTGATTATCAGCCTGATTTATTATCTAAATATAGTGGCGCTATCATTAAGACAAACCAGGGCGATATCACGGTAAAATTCTATAAGAATGATTCTCCGGTGACGGTCAATAATTTTATGTATCTGGCTCAGGCTGGATTTTATAACAACAGCAAGTTCCATCGTGTTATCAAGGGTTTTATGATTCAAGGAGGCGACCCTAACAGTAAGGATGACGATTGGTCTAATGATGGTTTTGGCGGCCCTGGCTATTATTTTAAAGATGAAATTAATTCCCATAAGTTAGTAGCCGGTTCTTTAGCGATGGCTAATAGCGGCGCCGGTACAGGCACCAACGGCTCCCAATTCTTTATCGTTACCGCTGAGGCTACGCCTTGGCTTGACGGTGCTCATACTAATTTTGGTGAGGTTGTTTCTGGCATGGAGGTGGTGCGTAAGATTGAAGCTGCCGCTGTTAATGAGAATGATCATCCGACCACTGATATGGTGATAGAAAGTATTTCTCTGGTTAAATAACTATTATTTGCCGGCATTTAAAAATCGCCCCTGAATAAAGGGCGATTTTTTGTTCTAGCTATTTCAATTAAATTGATTGTTTTGCTTAGAAGCGCTTTTCCAAGGGGCGAGCCTCATTGACAGCGACGCGGCGACCATCTAATTCCTGGCCATTCCACATAGCAATCGCGGCTTGTGCTTCTTTCTCAGTTTCCATCTCCACGAAGCCAAAGCCCTTGGAGCGCTGAGTCATGCGGTCCTTAATGATAACAGCAGAAACGACAGTGCCAGCCTTGGCAAAGGCGTCCGCTAATACATCTTCGGTAGTCTGGAAAGACAAACCGCCGACAAATAACTTTTTCATGTGTTTGCTTTTATCTGTTTCGCCCGGTTAAGGCTTAATCAGATATTTGTATTTACAAATTCGTAAGGCGACCTTTTGTTGCCTATAAACAGAAAGTGGCCAGTCTGTATCGTTTCGATTGAAGCAATACGGACTAGCCGCTCCTGTTTCTAACAAAACTTACGCTTGAATTTTAACTTTTTTTAAATAAAAAGTCAAGATTAGGAGATAACGACTTTCACGCTGGGACTCATTGAAGAGCAAATGGCAATATTCTTAATATATGAGCCTTTAGCGGTGGCCGGTTTGGCCTTGCGGATAGTTTCCATTAAGGTTTGAAAATTTTCCGCCAATTTCTTGTCATCAAAACTGAGCTTACCGATAACAGTGTGGAGGTTGCCGGTATCGTCATTTTTAAAGCTTATTTTTCCTTTTTTTAATTCCTCTACCGCTTTTGCCGGAGTGGGGGAGACGGTGTCATTCTTAGGGGAGGGCATTAGGCCGCGAGTACCTAAAATTTTAGCGATAGCAGCCAAATTTTTCATCATTAAAGGTTCGGCAATCGCTACCTCGAATTCAGTTTTTTCTGTTTTCTTGATTTCAGCGATGAGTTCATCGCCGCCGACAAATTCCGCTCCGGCCGCCTTACAAGCAGCTTCATTGGCCGGAGAAACGAAGGCGGCCACTCTGACGCTTTTGCCAGTACCGTGGGGCAGACTGACGGCGCCGCGTACTTGCTGTTCGCTTTTTTTCGGGTTGATGCCCAAGCGAATATGCACTTCCAAAGAGGGGTCGAATTTAGTCTTATTTAATTTTTTTACGAGGCTAATCGCTTCTTCTAAGGGATAGGCTTTAAGGTGATCATAAATAGCGGAAAAATCTTTAGCCTTTTTTTTAGTTACGGGCGCAGCCACTTTTTTTTCTTCTTTTTTTGACATATTTTTTGTCGTGGTGAGTTAACGTCCGGCTTTAATTGCCAGGACTCCCACAATTATTAAATAATTAATCTTTAATTTCTACGCCCATTTGTCTGGCGGTGCCGGCAATGATATTCATCGCGGCGTCCAAATCGCGAGCGTTGAGGTCGGGCATCTTAACTTTAGCGATTTCGGCTAATTGTGCTTTAGTGATTTGACCAACTTTGTCTAAGCGGGGCTGGCCGGAGCCTTTCTTGATACCGGCGGCTTTTTTTAATAATTCGGAAGCGGGCGGAGTTTTAAGGATGAAGTTATAAGTTCTATCTTCATAAACAGTAATTTCTACCGGAATGATATCGCCCATTTTATCGCGGGTAGCTTCATTGAATTTTTGACAGAACTCGGCAATGTTTAAGCCGTGCTGGCCTAAAGCCGGACCGACTGGTGGCGCTGGATTGGCTTGGCCGCCGGCAATTTGTAATTTAATTTTTGTTTTTATTTTTTTAGCCATATCTTTAATTCAGTCTTTAAATGATTAAGCTTTAGCGCTAGAAGCGGGCGCGGCGGCTTGATTAATTAAGATTTTTTAACTTGGAGAAAATCGAGTTCAATAGGAGTTTCGCGTCCGAACATGGAAACCGAAACTTTAACTTTACCCTTGGCTTCATCGATGCTGGTAACTTTGCCTTCCATGTTTTTAAAGGGGCCTTCGTTGATTTTAACTGGAGAACCGACAACCACATCAATTGTGAACTTGGGGTCTTCAACGCCCATGCGTTTTTGTAGGGCTTTTACTTCAGTTTCGCTAATCGGAGTAGGAATGGTGCCGGTACCGATAAAACCGGTGACATTAGGCGTGTTGCGCACGACGTACCAAGAATCGTCGGTTACTTCCATTTCCACCAAAATATATCCAGGAAAGATCTTTTCTTCTACGACCTTGCGCTTACCATTTTTAATCTTAATTTTTTTTTCTGTCGGAATGAGAATATTAAAAATTTTATCCTCCATATCCAGCGATTCAACTCTCTGTTTCAGATTCTGGGCGACATTCTCTTCATATCCAGAATAAGTGTGAAGAACGTACCATCGCCGTCCTTGATTTAAAAGTTGTTTAGCCATAAATTTAAAATATAGGCCGAGCTTTTTTGATGTGCTCAGGCGCTTGTTTGTCGAAGAAATTTATTGAATAATAAGTTCTTTAAGGCCAAGATTGAAGCCATAGTCCAGGATGCCTAAAAAGGCGGCCACCGCCAAAGAAATGACGATTACCAAGACAGTATAATTATAGGTTTCTTTTTTTGTTGGCCAAGTGACTTTTTTCATTTCTTCCAGAGACTCTTGGAAGTAGCGGCTAATTTTGCTCATATTAAATAAAATTTGTAATATTAAAAAGAGCCTTCAAGGCTGCTTTTTGTATCTGTTTATATATTAGCGAAATCGCTTGTTACTGTCAAGATCCTGAATTTTTGGACGTTGCTTTTTCGGGGTAAACAAGATAAAATAAATAGTGAATGAAAAAATCTATATGGTTAGCCCTAATTTAGTCACTAAAAAAATTGAAAGCAGTAGTGAAGAGTTAAACGATAATGCCAAAAAACTTTTTCAGGCGATTTATAATGATTTAAACCGTAAAGTTGATGATGACGACGAATCGCCTCGTTTGCAGGTTTCTGAGTTGATTTCCAAAATGGCCTTCTTTTATGAAAAAATAAGAAACACTGTTGATTATAAGGAGGATCATCTTCTTAGAAAAAATGCTATCGCGCGTATTTTAAAGCGCCAGATAGTAATTGAAGGCTTATTAAAAATGCCGAGTACCGAAGACTTATCTCGGCATCTATTATCCGAATTAATACAAGCCAGCTATCTGCCCAACAATTCTTTGCCTGAGACTAAAGTGGCGGAGGTGTCTCATATTTTAAATAAATATTTACGTCTCAGACAGGAGTGTTTAAGGGCCTTCGATTCAGACTTCGGCCTTAAGACTGATTTAAATAAGGCTAAAAATGATATCCAGGAAAAAAATCGTCTGGTCGTTTGGATTTTAAATTTGGCTGCTTGCGAAATAGAAGAAAATCTTATCCGCAATCAAACCAAGCAAGCGATGGTTAACGTTATGTTTGACACGCTTAGCCGTATTTTGAAGTTGCCGCCAGATTTGCCCTATGGTCAAGATTTAGACATTCAGATCTATCTCAGTATTAGCCGCACTTATTCTCGCTTTGACACGGATATGCTTTCTTTTGTTTTGTTTAAATATTACAATCAAGGCTGGATTGGAGATAAAATCGACCCGATGTTTGCTCCCGCCGATGAGAAAATTAAGGAGATAGCCTCTAATATTAATAATCTTCGGGCGAGCATTGATTATCAATTAAAACATCCTTTACAGAAACAACTCGACCGTTTAGTGCAACGTTACTCTCTTTATTTTACTGTTTTGCAGGAAACAATCGACGGTGATCCGGCTAAAGTTTATAATGAATTTAAACAGAACCCTAATACCTTTATTAGTTCTGTCCGTAAAGTTTGTAATAAGAAATATAAGAAAGCGAAAAGCAGGTTATGGCGAGCGGCTTTACGCAGTATTGTTTATATTTTTTTAACCAAATCTATTTTTGTTTTTTTAATAGAAGTCCCGGCCATCCATTGGTTTAACGAACCCCTAAATCCGGTGGCTCTAGCTATCAACATCTCTTTTCCGGCCATACTTCTTTTCTTTGTTGTTTCTTTTACTCGTATTCCCGGGGACGACAACACCGACCGGATAGTTGAGGGTGTTAAAGAAATTGCTTTTGTCGGCTCGGAACGTCAACAGCCAATTGTTTTGCGTAACCCCAAGAAAAGGGGAGGGGTAATGAACTTTATTTTTAACCTTATTTATGGCGTTGCTTTCTTTGTCTCTATTTATTTTATCATCTGGGCACTGACAAAGGTTAATTTTAATTGGGTGAGTATTACTATTTTCCTATTCTTTTTGGCGTTTGTGAGTTTTTTTAGCATTATTGTCACTCGTGGCGTTAAGGAATTACTAGTGGTGGAAAAGAAAGAAAACCTGTTTTCCTTTTTACTCGACCTTTTTTACATGCCGATTATTATGGCGGGTAAATGGCTTTCTAGGAATGTTTCGCGGATTAATATTTTTATCTTTATCTTTGATTTTATTATTGAAGCTCCCTTTAAAATTTTGGTCGACATTGCAGAAGAATGGACTAAATATGTTAAAGAAAGAAAAGATAATATGGTTTAATTATGGCCTTAGGCACACTTTTCGTGGCGGCGACGCCTATTGGTAATTTAGAGGACATCAGTCTGAGAGCCTTGCGCATTCTGCGTGAGGCCGATTATGTTTTATGTGAAGACACTCGCACTACCAAGGCTTTGCTTGATAAATATGAAGTTAAAACGCCGACGATTTCCTATCATCAGCACTCTGGACCGGGCAAGACTGCCCAACTTCTGCGCTATTTGGGCGAGGGGAAGAATTTAGTATTAGTATCGGATGCTGGCACTCCGGGAATATCTGACCCCGGTTCGGCCTTAGTGGCCTCCGCTTTATCTGAATATGGCGGGAAACTGACAGTTACCCCTCTACCCGGACCCAGTGCTCTTATCAGCGCTTTATCAATATCGGGCTGGCCGGTTGATCGTTTTACTTTCTTCGGGTTCTTGCCGCACAAAAAGGGCAGACAAACGATGTTAAAAGATCTTTTAGATAGCTCTTATCCCTCGGTTTTCTACGAATCAAAACATCGTCTCGCTAAGTGCTTGCGAGAAATTATTATACTTAAAGCTAAGACTGGCAAGAGGGTGGACATGATTTTAGCCCGAGAGCTCACCAAAATGTTTGAAAGTATTTATCGTGGTTCTCCCGAAGAATTATTAGGTTTACTGGAAAAAGATGTTGATATGCAAAAAGGAGAATTTGTAGTTTTAATCAGAAAAATAAAATAGATTTATGTCTAAAGAAAATAATTTTTATATTACCACTACTTTAGCTTATACTAATTCCGATCCTCACCTCGGTTTTGCCGCTGAATTGATTAAAGCTGACGTCATTGCCCGCTGGCAAAGTCTTGCTGGGAAACAGGTCGTTTTTAATACCGGCACCGATGAACACGGCTTGAAAATTTTCCAACAAGCCAAGGCGGCCGGTTTGTCTCCGCGGGCTTATTGCGACTATTACGCCGCTCGTTTTGCCTCTTTAAAAAAAGTCTTAGATTTGAGTTTTACTAATTTTATTCGCACCTCTGACGATTACCATGAAAAGGCGGCCCAGGAATTTTGGCGGCGCTGCGCGGAAAACGGCGATATCTATAAAAAAACCTATAGCGTTAAATATTGTGTCGGTTGTGAATTGGAAAAAACTGAATCAGAATTAGTTGACGGTCGCTGTCCGTTGCATCCCAACAGGGAATTAGAACTGATTGAAGAGGATAATTATTTTTTTAGATTTTCTAAATATCAACAGCCTCTCCTTGATTTTTATAAAAATCATCCGGATTTTATCATTCCCTCTCATCGTTTTACGGAAATTAAGAATTTTGTCGCCGCCGGTTTGCAGGATTTCAGTGTTTCTCGCTTAAAGTCGAAGATGCCAAACGGTGTACCCGTTCCCGGAGACGATGAACAGGTAATGTATGTCTGGTTCGACGCTCTCGTTAATTATATATCGACTTTAGGCTGGCCCAATAATGAAGAAAATTTTCAAGCTTTTTGGCCGGCTGTTCAGGTTTGTGGAAAGGATAATTTACGCCAGCAGACGGCAATGTGGCCGGCGATGCTTTTATCTGCCGGTCTACCCTTGTCGCGTCAAGTTTTAATTTTCGGCTTTTTAACCGCTAACGGCCAGAAAATAAGCAAAAGTTTAGGCAACGGCGTTGACCTCTTTACTCTGGTCTCCCAGTACGGCGCTGACGCTTTACGCTATTATCTGTTAACGGAAATTCCTCCTTTTGAAGACGGAGATTTTTCCGAAGAAAGATTAATTCAAAAATATAATGCCGATTTAGCCAATGGTCTTGGTAATTTAGTGGCGCGTGTCAGTAATCTTTTAGAAAAAAATAATATCATTACTTCTTTATCGACTGATAATGAAGCGGCTGCGAGATATTTATCAAAAGAGGAAAATCTCGCTTCTTATCAATTTAGCCGCACGCTTCAGTCAATTTGGCAGGATATTACCGCTTGCAACGAAGAGCTTAGCGCCCGCGCTCCTTGGAAGCTGACGGAAAGGGAAGCGATAGCGGCGGTTTTGCGCCCTCTAGCTGAGAGGATTTTAATTATTGCTACCAGGCTCCAGCCCTTTTTGCCGACGACCGCAAAACGCCTTATCGCTCAATTTACGCAAGCACAAATTATTAAAGGAGAGGTTTTATTTCCGCGTTTAGACGCGAAGAGCAAAACCGTTTAAAATATATGTCTTATTTTGACATCGCGCTTATTGTTATTTTGGTTGGCTTTGTTTTTAACGGCTTGACCAAGGGCTTAATTAGGCTTCTAGGCAATATTGTCGGTCTGCTTCTCGGAGCTTTTATTGCTGGTCATTTTTATCTTCAGTTTTATGAATGGGGTCAGTATCTTTTTGGCGGCCGCGAAAGTCTAGGCAAGGTGCTGTCTTTTATTATTGTTTTTATCGCCGCTACCCTGATTATCGATTGGATATTTGTCGTTTTGGAAAAGATTTTTAATCTTATTTCCATTATTCCTTTTACGAAAATGATTAACCGTTTGCTCGGCGGCGCGCTCGGTTTCTTGGAGGGTTCTCTTTTTATTGGTTTGATTTTATTTGTTATCTCTCGTTATGCCTGGATAGGTAGTCTTTTTGGCGATTATTTGCTGTCTTCCCAAGTGGCACCCTTCTTTCTTACTGTTGTTAATATTGCTCTGCCTTTTTTACCGACGGCTCTTAAGGCTCTGCAATCTTTGATTTAGCTTATGAAAATAATCTCCCTACCGACGGCCGATAATTCTGTATTTTCGCGCGATTTGGCGGCTTTTTTAAAGAAGGGGAAAGTGGTAATGTTGCCTACCGATACTGTTTACGGATTTTCTTGCCGGGCTGACAACGCGGCGGCGATTGCCAAAATTTTTTCTTTAAAATCAAGAGAGGCGAAAAAACCTTTACTCGTTTTAGTCTCCAGTTTGTCAATGGTTAAAAAATTTTGTTTTATCAATAAGATTCAATATGAAAAATTAAAAAAAATATGGTCACAGGTGCGTCCGACTTCAGTTTTGTTGCCTCACCGGGGCTTATTGCCTAAAAGTTTAACGGCCGGTAGCCCTTATTTGGCGGTGCGTTTGCCCAAAAGTGTTTTTTTGCGTAAAATAGTAAGAGCCTCTGCTTCTCCCTTAGTTTCAACTAGCGCCAATCTTAGCGGCCAAAAAATATTAGCGCCCGAAGAGGCGGCTAAAATATTTTCTGGACGTAAAGACTTGGATTTAATAGTGACGGGAGGGTCGAACAAGCGGGCTGTTTCCCGTTTATTACTTTTAGAAAAAAATGGCAATTTAAAAATATTAAGAAAATAAATTATATGGACAATAATTATTCAGCAGGAAAACCAACTTGGCGCTGGCTGGCTATCATTTTATTGATGGGGGTCTCTTTTACCGCCGGTCTTTTCTGGTCTAATCGTCAAACTGACGCAGTCAAACAACTTGCTTATTCCCCCGAAGCTCTGAAAACTGACACCGGTTCTAATTTCAACTTTAATCTTTATTGGGAGGTTTGGGATCGTTTGAAAAGTGATTATGTTGATAAGAATAAAATTAAGGATGAAGACATGTTTTACGGATCTTTGCGCGGATTAGCCGCTTCTATGGATGATCCTTACACTATTTTTATGGACCCTAAAGAAGCTCAAGAATTTTCCGATGATCTATTGGGCACTTTTGAGGGCATCGGCGCCGAAGTAGGCATGCGTAATGACCTGATTACCGTGATTGCTCCTTTGGCGGGCATGCCGGCAGAAAAAGCCGGTATTAGAGCGGGTGATAAAATCTATGCTATTAATGGTGAGAGCACTATCGGCTTAGGCGTCGATGAGGCTGTGAAAAAAATTCGCGGTCCCAAAGGAACAGAAGTAGTACTAACAATCATTCGTCAAGACGAAGAGGGGCCTATAGATATAAAAATTATCCGCGATCAGATTTTTGTAAAAAGCGTTAAAACTGAAATCCGTAAAGACGGCGTGATGGTTATTACCGTCAGTAATTTTAATGACGATACTCTAGACCTATTCAATCAGGCGGTAGAAACGGCTTTAACCAAAAATCCTAAGGGTTTAATTTTAGATTTGCGCAATAACCCTGGCGGTTATCTGGATACGGCTATTTATATGGCTAGCGCCTGGGTGAAAGAAGGGCCGGTAGTGGTTGAACAATTTGGTGAAGGTAAGCGGCAGGAATATTTTGCTACCGGCAATAACCGTTTGGGAAATTTTAAAACCGTGGTCTTAATCAATGGCGGCAGCGCTTCCGCTTCGGAAATAGTGGCCGGGGCTTTGCGGGATTATAAGAAGGCTACTCTAGTGGGAGAACAGTCTTATGGTAAAGGCTCTGTTCAAAGTTTGCGTAATTTAAGCGATGGTTCAGCTTTAAAAGTCACCGTCGCCAAATGGCTCACGCCGAGCGGAGATTTTATTAACGATAAGGGTATCACTCCTGATATTGAAGTGAAATTAAGCAAAGATGATTTAAATAAGAATATTGATCCTCAGATGAATAAGGCTTTAGAACTTATCTTAAAAAATAATAAATAAAATTAATCAGGCAATAAGGCGTTTTAGGCGCTGCTATATTTTCTTATGAAAAAAGCCAAAACATCCAGACTCAGCTCCAAAAAAGAGGCGTTGCCGCCTAAGTTTATCTTCGTAGTCGGCGGCGTGATGTCTGGCGTCGGCAAGGGCGTCAGCACGGCCTCTATTGGTCAAATTCTCCAGGCGCGCGGCTATAAAGTCAGCGCTATTAAAATGGATCCCTATATTAATGTTGATGCCGGCACAATGAACCCCATTGAACACGGTGAAGTTTTTGTGACCGAAGACGGCGATGAAACCGATCAGGATTTGGGTAATTACGAGCGCTTTCTAAATAAAAATATCTACCGGGAAAATTACATGACCACCGGTCGTATTTATCAGACGGTTATTAATCGCGAGCGTAATTTGGAATATAAAGGAAAGTGTGTGCAGGTGGTGCCGCATATCCCGATGGAAATCCGTCGCCGAATAGACGCGGCTTTAGAAAAAAGCGGCGCCGAAATAATGATTATTGAAATTGGCGGTACGGTCGGAGAATATGAAAATTTACTATTTTTAGAAGCTGCCAGGGTAATGAAACTCTATAATCCTAAGGATGTTTTATTTGTTATGGTCTCTTATTTGCCGGTTCCCAAAAAAATCGGGGAAATGAAAACGAAGCCCACTCAGCATGCTGTCAGAAGTTTAAATAGCGCCGGTATTCAGCCAGATTTTTTGATTGCTCGCAGCGAACAGCCGATAGATAACGAGCGTAAGGAGAAATTGGCTATTCATTGCAATGTTGCCATTGCCGATGTTATTGCCGCTCCCGACGCCGATTCTATCTATGATATTCCTCTGAATTTTGAAAAAGAAAATCTCGGTTCCAGAATTTTGGAGAAGCTTAATTTGCCGGTTCGCAACCGCGAACCTAAGAATGAAGCATGGAAAAAATTTGTAAACGCTTCTAAGAGTGGTAAGCGGTCGGTGGATATAGGAATTGTTGGCAAATATTTTGCAACTGGCAATTTTAATCTCACAGATTCTTATATTTCCGTCATCGAGTCGGTTAAACACGCCGCCGCCGCTAATCACTGCAAGGTTAATTTACACTGGTTAAGCGCCGAGGAGGTTGAGAAAAAAGGCGTTTCCGTATTAAAGGGGATGGATGGTTTAATTATTCCTCAGGGTTGGGGAGGGCGCGGAGCTGAAGGCAAAATTGCCGCTATTAAATATTGCCGAGAAAAGAAAATTCCCTATTTTGGTCTTTGCTACGGCATGCAAATGGCGGTGATTGAATTTGCCCGCAATGTTGCCGGTTTGAAAGATGCTAATTCAGCTGAAGTTAATCCGAAGACGTCTAACCCTGTTATCCATATTATGCCTGGTCAGGAAAAGTTAATTGCCGAGAAAGGCTATGGCGGCACCATTCGCTTAGGCGGTTGGCCGTGTCGTTTGCGAGAAGGAACACGCTTGTCATCTGCTTATGCTAAGTATACAAAAGACAAAATTGTTTCTGAGCGTCATCGCCATCGTTACGAATTTAATAATGATTATCGCACTCGTTTTGAAAAATTAGGCTTAATTGTCGCCGGTACTTCTCCTGACGGCCAGATTGTCGAGGCGATTGAATTAAAAAATCATCCATTTTTTGTGGGCGTTCAATTTCATCCTGAATACATTTCTCGACCCCTGTCCCCCCATCCTTTATTTGTCGCTTTTGTGGGCGCCTGTTTAAAAGAAAAATAAGGCTCAGTTACAAAAAATACCCCGTTGATGAACTGGGTATTTTTGTATAGGTTTTTTTATCTGCGAATTAAATTATTTAACGCTGACAATTTTTGTGCTTTTGAGTTTTCCGTTAAATTTTTTGAGTTTTTTAGTGCTAAATTTAACCTTACCATCGGCTACGGCGAAGAGCGTATCGTCGTTACCGCGACGGACGTTTTCTCCCGGATGGTATTTAGTTCCGCGTTGGCGGATAATGATGTTGCCAGCTTTAGCAATTTGGCCGTCAGATAGCTTGACGCCTAGGCGTTTACTTTCTGAATCGCGGCCTAAGGCAGTTGAGCCGCCGGCTTTTTTATGGGCCATACAGGTTTCAGGACTGGCGTCGTTTTAATAAAAAGAAAACGGCCAGCCGCTTTTTCATAAATATTTTTAAACAATAAAGCTAATATAACAAAATATTTTATCATTGTCAACTTCTGGTAAATTGGCTTTTATCTTGATAAAAAGGGAAAAGATTAGGGTTTTTAAAGCTTCATTTTGGCTGTTATTTTTTTAAATATATGCTATAATTTTAATGTTAATTTTAAATAAAGAAAAGACGGCAGGCTGGAGCGTGTCGATTTTCCTATATTAAATAATATGAGGGATGTGTGAATTAATTATGTGTAAAGATATTTAAAATATTAGCTAATGTAATAGTAAATTTTGACGTTTTTGGAGATAATTCTCGTGTATGAATAAATTACACGAGAAATCGCCTTGCTGCCAGGCGAAAATATATAAAATTGGCGGCAAAAGAAGGAAGTGTTCGGAGTGCGGAAAAACGTGGACAAACTGGAAAAAGAAGCGGGGCCGAAAGAACAGGAGAATTAGCTCTAGCCTAATTGACAGAGTCCTTGGTCAAGGAGAAAAAACAACTCATATTGCCAAGCACTCAAATTCAATCAGCCGTTCCGGATTATGTCATCGCTTAAACAAATCAATATTAAAAACAGAAAGAACAAACAAGTATCCCGATGGTTGGTTAATTATTCTAGCCGACGGCGTCAGATTCTTTCTCGAGCAAAAATATTGGACTTTATATTCATTCGCCATCCGCTCAAAAGCGGGCGGCAAAGCCTATCTGCTTGATCCAATACTATTGCCCGGAAGAGAATCTCTCGGGAGTTGGAAAGTGGCTTTTGCGTCTATTCCAGAAGATATTAGAAATCGTGTTTTAGCCCTAGTTTCCGATGGATTTAGAGGAGTTGATGGCATGGGAAGAAAGTATGGCTGGATTTGCCAGCGATGCCATTTCCATCTCCTAGCGCAACTGCAAATTAGATTGGGGTTTTGGAAAAATATGCCCGATCATCCGATTCGGAAAGAAATCTATGCCACTGTTTGTAAGTTACTAAAAACAATTAATCATGAGTCAGAATATTCTTTAGAACTATATGAATTAATTAACTCTCCTGGGTGCCCATATTATTACCGACGATTGGGAAATGAACTTTTGCGCCGTTTAACTGAATTTAGAAACTACATTCATCATCCAGAATTAAATTTGCCCCACACCACCAACTGCATGGAATCTTTCAATAATATCATCCGAGATAGATGTAAATATCAGAGGACAACTAAATCGCTTCAATCGCGTGCCACAGCGCTAACTAGAACCAAATTCAGCGTCAATTGCAATAACAGAAAAATAACAAATTTTACACATAATTAATTCACACATCCCTAATATGATTAAAGTTGATCAAGAAAAATGCATTGGTTGCGGTTTATGCGCCGGAATTTGTCCGAAAACATTTCAGATGAACGCCGACGGTAAATCTGAACCTATTTCTCAAGAGACTTCTGGTTGTGCCCAGAACGCGGCGGCCAGCTGCCCAGTTAAGGCTATTAGTCTTTAATTATGCCTGGTGAGAATAAAATTGAACAAACTCCGCCGAGCGCGCCCGATCGGCCATTAGAAGGCAATTCTTTTGAAAATAATCAAGAGAAAGTTTTGCTTCGACCGATGGAGAAAAAAAATGAGCAATTACCTTCGACTTTTCCCACGCCTACGTCCTTGGCGTCAACTTCGCTTAAGTCCGGCGGTGGCGACGCCCAATCTCAGCAATTACAAGTAATTGAAAATATTATGTCATCTGGCTTGGATCAGGTATTTTTGCAGATGAATCCGGAAGAACAGCGACGTTTTAAAGAGGAGGGAGAAAAAACTGCCAATAAAATTAGTCTTTTGCTAAACAAAGCGAAGGTTAGGGTAGATAAAATAATTTCTTTAATCAAGCGTTGGCTCGGTCTCATTCCCCATGTTAATAAATTTTTTTTAGAGCAAGAAGCTAAAATAAAAGCGGATAATATTTTAAAAATAAAACGCAACCTTTAGTCTATGGCTTCATTTTTAGATAATTTAATTATATTTTCTAAGAGCGATAGTGGCGCTGTTGTTTTTTCTGTTTTATTTTTATTGGTGGTCATTGCCTTGCTTGTAGGACTTGTTTTTCTTTTCCGTTTTTTTGTGCGCCGTTTTGCCACGGATAACGCTTATTTTAATCATCAGGTTTTTTTAATCAGGTTGCCCAAAGAGAAGCCTCAAGATGAGAATAAGGATTTTTCCTTACAGCAGATGCGTGAGGAAATTGCCAGAGGAGAAACAATTTTTGCCAGTATCGGCGGCTTAAAAGCCCAGCGAGGCTTTACTGCTTGGCTACTTGGCCGTAATGACCATTTTGCCTTTGAAATCGTGGCCAATCATCATAAAATTGCTTTTTATGCGGTGGCCCCACGGGCTTTGTCGCGGTATTTGGAACAGCAGATTACGGCTCATTATCCGGAAGCGGTAATTGAAGAAATTGAAGATTATAATATTTTTAGCATGAGCGGCCAGGTGGTGGCGGCTTCCTTAAAAACCAAGAAGCACTTCGCTCTGCCTCTACGCACTTATCAGAAAATAGAGGTTGATCCGCTTAATTCTTTAATAAACATCATGTCTAAGTTAGATAAGGATGAAAGTGTTGCCGTCCAATATGTCGTGCGCAGCGCCAACGGCGCCTGGCATCGAAAGCTTAGGAGTATAGTTAAAAGGATACATGAAAAAAATTCTGTCCGTGAAGGTATTAGCGGTGGGGGAGTATATAAAGTTTTTTCATTCTTTAGAGATATTTTAGGAGCTGGTACTGGTATTAAAAATAAGACAAAAAATTTGAATGAATCCGTGTCTAAACGCCTTTCCGCCTTAGAAGAGGAGACGGTAAAGTCTATTGAAGAAAAAAATTTGCGCGCCGGACTTGATGTTAATCTTAGGATAGTGGTTTCTTCCTCAAGTAAAGAACGGGCTAATGTCTATTTGGAAAACGTTGCCAGTGTTTTTACTGAATATAATAATTATAGTTATGGCAATCATTTTTCTCGCTCCCTTAAAAGCGGACAAGAAAGGCAAATTAAGGATTTTATCTATCGTCGTTTCCGCGAAGACTATTCTTTTCTCTTAAATACTGAAGAATTAACCAGTGTTTTTCACCTACCTTTAAAGCACATGGAAACGCCTAATATTTTATGGCTGACCGCTAAAAATGCACCGGCGCCGGCCGATTTGCCCAGTGAGGGCTTACTTTTAGGTCAGAATGTTTATCGAGGCGTCAAAAAAGACATCAGGATAAAGCGTCAAGACCGACGCCGGCATACTTACATCATTGGTAAATCCGGTGTCGGTAAATCGGTTTTATTGGCCAATATGGCGATCCAGGATATTCAGAACGGAGAGGGCGTTTGTGTCCTTGATCCTCATGGCGATTTAATTGAAGATATTTTACAGCGCATGCCTCCGGAAAGAGTAGAGGATGTTGTAATTTTTTCTCCAGCCAACCTAGAGAGACCCTTGGCTTTAAATTTATTGGAATATGATCCGCGTTACCCTGAGCAGAAAAGCTTTGTGATTAATGAAATGATTGGAATTTTTGATAAATTGTATGATTTAAAACAAACAGGCGGACCAATGTTTGAGCAATATATGCGTAACGCTCTCTTATTAATCATGGATGACCCGGAGAGCGGTTCTACTTTAATGGAAGTACCAAAAGTTTTATCGGATGAAAATTTCCGCCGTTTAAAATTATCTCGTTGTCATAACCGCACGGTGATTGATTTTTGGAAAAAGGAAGCGGAAAAGGCGGGGGGCGACGCTGCTTTGGCCAATATCGTCCCCTATATCACCTCCAAGTTGACTGCTTTTATTTCCAACGATATGATGCGACCGATTATTGGTCAGCAGAAGAGCTCTTTTAATTTTCGCGATTTGATGGATAGGCAAAAGATTTTGTTGATTGATTTACCCAAAGGGGTTGTTGGGGAAATGAATGCTTATCTTTTAGGGATGATTGTTGTCGGTAAAATTTTGATGGCGGCTTTATCTCGTACCGACATGCCGGCCGAGGCGCGTAAAGATTTTTATTTATATATCGATGAGTTTCAGAATTTTACCACTAATTCTATTTGTCAGATACTTTCGGAAGCCCGTAAATATGCTTTGAATTTGATTATCGCTCACCAATATATAGGTCAGTTGACTAAAAATAATAATACAGAAATTAAGGATGCCGTGTTTGGTAATGTCGGCACGATAATTGCCTTCAAAATAGGGACCGAAGATGCGGAGTTTTTGGTAAAAGAATTTGCCCCGGTTTTTAATGTCTATGATTTGATTAATATTGACAAGGGCACGGCATATATTAAATTATTGGTAGACAATAGTCCTAGCCGGCCCTTTTCTATGAAAACAATCTGGCCGCTTCTAGGAGTAAAGCGCGAGGGTATTTCCGCAAAAATTCGGTCTTTGAGCAGTTTGAAATTTGGTCAAGACCGAACAATTGTAGAGGCTGATATTATTAGACGGACAGAGGCTCTGGCGTCTGATTTGCGCAAGGTTTAATTGATATTAATTTTTAAGATATGCCGACACTTTATCGTGATTATCGTCCCCAAAAATTTGCCGATATTTTAGGGCAGAATCATTTGAAAATTACCCTTCAGAATGAATTAGCTGACGCAAAGCTCGGTCAAGCTTATCTTTTTTGCGGTCCACGGGCCGTCGGCAAAACAAGCATGGCTCGTGTTTTGGCTCAAGCGGTAAATTGCGAGCGACGAAAGTCGGGGGAGTCTGAACCCTGTGGAGAGTGCGCCGCCTGTCTTAGTATTAGGCGGGGGCAATCGCTGGATGTCATGGAAATAGACGCTGCTTCCAATACCGGCGTGGATAATGTTCGTGAAAATATTATTGCTTCTGCCCGTTTGGCACCTAGCGGGAAAATGCGGGTTTTTATTATCGACGAAGTGCACATGCTCTCTTTGTCGGCTTTTAATGCCTTATTAAAAATTATTGAAGAGCCGCCGAAGCAGGTACTCTTCATTCTTTGTACCACGGAGGTTCATAAAGTGCCGGCGACAATTATTTCTCGGTGCCAGCGTTTTGATTTCAAGCGCATCAGTCCGGCGGAAATCGTAAAAAAATTAAGTTTTATCGCTTCTCAAGAAAAAATAGAAATTAGTCGCGAAGTTTTAGAAGATATTGCTCGCCAATCAGGAGGGTATTTGCGTGATGCCGAGAGTCTTTTGGGACAAGTGTTAGCTTTGGGTGAAAAAAAGATAGGAGTAGAAGAGGTGGAGCTAATTTTGCCTCGACATCACAATCAGGAAGCCTTGGATTTGCTTGATTTTTTGGCTAAAAAAAACCCAGGCGGGGCGGTGTCTTTAATTAATCAGTTGGCTGATAATGGTGTTAATTTTAAGAATTTTTTAGAGGAAATACTTTTAATTTTAAGGAAAATCATGTTGCAATCCGTTCAGCCGGGATTAGCAGAAAAATTGGGTTTGGATTTTGGAGAATCACTGGAATTACGCATAAGCCACTTATCGGCGGAATTACCTTTAGCCGCTTGCTTACGCATCCTGCGTCGTTTTTTGGAATTATCTCAAGAAAAATCCGCCTCTATTCCTCAGCTTCCTTTTGAAATGGCCGTGGTTGAACTCTGTCTTAAGGCGGGGTCGGATGATAAATCATCTGTGAATAACGCCAGCAACCGCCCGACGGCGTCTTTAGTCAAGGAGGCCTCAACACCCAAGGAGAGGGCGGTGGACGCACCGCCAATAATAGCGGCTGATTTGAATGAAGCGGAGGTAGCGGCTCGGTGGCCGGAAATATTGATTAAGATAAAAAAACATAATCATTCTTTATTTTTTGTTTTACAGAATTGTATACCCTTAGCTTTAAAATCCGGTCTTATCTCTTTACGCTTTAAATATAAATTTCATCGTGACCGCCTTCTCGATCCCTCAATTAAGGCGATAATGGAGGAAACCTTAGCGGAGGTTTTTCAGGGTAGGGTGACGATTGAAGCGTTATTGGATGAAAATTTAGAGTTGGGCACAGACATGCCTGTTGCCGCCGGACCGACCGATGTTGCCGCCGCGCCCATTACGGAAACAAAAAAACCGGGCGGCGTTTTAGGGGGATTAATGGAAAATTTTGGCGCGGAAGTTTTATAATTCATAATTTTAAAATCAGTTAATATGCTGGATGTTAAATATATCAGAGAGAATTTAGAAGAAGTACAAAAGGCGCTTTTAAAAAGGATGGAAGCGGATAAGCTTGATTTGGAGTCAATTTTAAGCCTGGATGATAAGCGGCGTGATTTGTTGCAGGCAAGCGAAGCCTTAAAGGCAGAGCGTAATCAAAATTCAAAATCTAAGCCCGATGATGCCACGATTGCCGCTATGAAGATTTTGGGGGAAAAGATCAAATCAGTCGAAGCGAGTTTGCGGGAAGTAGAATCTCGTCTTCAGGCAAGTTTAGCCGCTTTGCCTAATATTCCGGCAGATGATGTTTTGGCGGGCGGCAAAGAAAATAATGAGGTTATTTACACTTTTGGGCAACAACCTGATTTCAGTTTTCCTTTTAAAGATCACGTTTCTTTGGCTGAGAGTTTAGGCATTATTGATTATGCTCGAGCCGCTAAAATGTCTGGTAACGGCTTTTGGTGTTACCGCGGCTGGGGGGCTCTATTGGAATGGGCCTTGCTGTCATACTTTATCGCCTTTCATAACAAAAACGGATATCAATTTTTAATTCCGCCATTTATGCTTACCGAAAAATCCGCTTATACTTCTGGTCATTTGCCAAAATTTAGAGATGATTTGTTCTGGACTCAGGATAATCTTTGCTTAAACGCAACCAGCGAGATGATGCTCGGTAATTATCATCGGGAAGAGATTTTGCCTTTAAGTCATTTACCCTTACGTTATTTTGCTTATTCTCCTTGTTTCCGGCGTGAAGCCGGTAGTTATCGCCAAGAGGAAAGGGGTATGGTCCGGGGGCACCAGTTTAATAAAATTGAAATGTTTATTTTCTGCGAACCGTCAGATTCTTGGAAAATGTTTGATGAATTAGTTAAAAACGCTCAAGCCTTAGTTGAGGGGCTGGGTTTGCATTATCAGTTATCAAAGTTAGCGGCGGGTGACTGCAGCGCGGCGATGGCCAAAACTTATGATTTAGAAGTCTGGTTGCCGAGTATGGGTATATATAAAGAGGTGAGCAGTATTTCCAATGCTTTAGATTATCAAGCTAGACGCGGTCAGACTCGCTATAAAAACAAGGAGGGGGAAAATATTTTTGTGCACACCCTTAATGCTTCTGGTCTAGCCACTAGTCGTCTGTTGCCAGCAATTTTAGAACAAAATCAGCAACTGGATGGCTCAGTGCGGATTCCAGAGGTTCTTCGTCCCTATTTACCGGGAGCGCCTGAATTTATTTTTCCGGATGATTCTAAGATTTAATATTCATGTATTTACGCATTTCTCTTATTGTTTTGACGTTTCTGTTTTGTTGGCCTCGCCTGGCGGCGGCGAGCGAGTCTTATCCTCGCCTGGCTAATTATTTTCTCAAGTGGGAGATGACGGAAACGGAAGCCAAGGAATTAGCTCGCTGGGATTTGCTTATTCTTGACATGGAAAATCAGGAAAATAATCCAGAGTTAATTCGCCAGATAAGAACTTTAAATCCTGATGTTAAAATATTAGCCTATATTACTTCCCAGGAAATAATTGATAATCCTGAAGATTATAATAATGCTTGGTTGCGCCAGGAATTAGCTTCAAAAATTCCAAGTTATTGGTACCTGAAGGATGAGCAGGGAAGGGCGGTGGTTAATTGGCCTTTTACTTCAATGCTTAATCTTAGCGAGCGCGCTTCCAAAAATGGAGAGGGCTGGAAATTCAATGAATTATTGCCAAAGTTTATTCATGAACGTTTGCAGTCTAGCGGTCTTTGGGATGGAGTTTTTTATGACAACCTCTGGGGAGACATCGCCTGGGTCAATGGCGGTAATCTTGATTTTGATAATGACGGCCAACGCGAAACTTCTTTAGTGGCCAATAGTTTGTGGGCGGAAGGAGTGGCTAAAATGTTGCGCTTTACCAGAGAATTGTGCGGCAGTCAGTTTATTATAATGGGTAATGGCCGTATTTATTGGCCGTATCAAAATATAATCAACGGTATGATGTTTGAAGGTTTTCCTTCTTCTTGGGAAAATGGCGGCACTTGGACCGGTTCAATGGAGTCTTATGAAAAGCTTAGCCGTTTAAATGTCCAGCCACAAACGACGGTTATAAACGTTTATCATAAAAATCAAGAAGATTACCAGAATTTTCGTTATGGATTTTCCAGCGCTCTTTTAGGCAATGGTTATTATAGTTTTGATTATGATGTGACTAATCACGGCCAAACTTGGTGGTATGACGAATATAATGTGAATCTTGGTAGCGCTCAGTCTGGTGCTTACAATCTTTTAAATGGCGGCCAAACCGATTGGCAAGCGGGTCTGTGGCGGCGAGATTTTAAAAATGGGCTGACCATCGTTAATTCTACAGACAAGGTGCAAAGTTTTTCTTTTGCCAAAGAGGAGTTTGAAAAAATTAAGGGGACGCAGGCGCCGGAAATTAATAATGGTTTGAAGATAAATTTTATAAGGCTTAATCCTAAAGACGGTGTTATTCTTTTAAAAAAATTAGCGGTTTGGCGGGGAAGTGGCTTCACCAACGGAGGATTTTTGAGAATATTTAATTCGGACGGCGCCCAGGTGCGCCATGGCTTCTTTTCTTATTTAAGTTCCTTGCCTTCCGGCAGTGAAATTCTAGTTGATGATTTTTTAAATGATGGCGATAACGACTATATTTTTAGCAGTGATGGCAAACTTTTCCGCCAGCGCCATGGCCAAAATATCTGGTCGCTACAGCCTTTCGCGCCTGGATTTAAGGGGAAGATATCATTAGCGGCTGGCGATATTAATGGCGATGGTCAAATGGAGATTATTATTGGCGCCGGTAAAGGCGGTGGTCCTCAAGTTATGGTTTTTTCTTTTGAGGGTAAAGTTTTGTTAAATTTTTTTGCTTATGATAAAAATTTTCGCGGTGGCGTTAACGTCGCGGCCGGCGATATTAATGGCGATGGCAAAGATGAAATAATCACTGGTGCCGGACCGGGCGGTGGTCCTCATGTCAGAATTTTTAACCATGATGGCCAGGTGATATCTAGTTTTTTTGCTTACAGTGAAGATTTTAAAGACGGCGTGAGTGTCGGTTTTTCCGAGCAATCAGGACAGCCGGAAATAGCTGTGGGCATTAAGGGTTTTTAATATAAAATATATGAAATTTTCTAAATTTATTTCCCGCTGGTGGTATCGCCGCCAAGAAAAATTTTATCGCCGAAATCGCTGGCATCTAGTTTTAGATATTTCTTTGGTTATATTAATTTTGTTGCTTATCGGCATCTCTTTGCGTTTAGCTTTGTATAAACCGGGCGTTATCAGTTCTCTAAATACTAGCCTTCATCAATTGAATGGTGGCCAAGACGGACGTATTCTCGATATTCAAACAGAGATTTACCAAGAAAAAAATTATATTGAAATCGGTAATAATTTAGAATGGCGTATCCATTATCGTAATAACGGCAACGTGAAGATTGATAATTTGGATTTTAGTTTAGATTTTGACAGTGCCGCTTTTAGTTTAAAAATAATAAAGGCCGAAGATAGTCTTAATCATAATCTGTCTTTAGACGGCGATAAAATTAGCCTGAAAGAAATTTCTATCGGTGAAGAGGGTGATTTACTGCTTCAAGCATCTTGGCGAACAGAAAAAAAAGATTTTCCCAGAACTCTAAAAGGTAAATTAATAACCAAGGCATATGCTGGAGGTCTGTCTTCTTTTAAAGAATTATCTTGGCCCGCTATTAATATCTTAAGCGACTTAAAACTGAAAGCATCCGTCTATTTTCATAGCCCTCAGGGCGATCAGCTGGGCATTGGTCCGGTGCCGCCAATCATCGGGGTGCCCACTAAATACTGGTTGATTATTAAAGCTTTAAACCAGGGCAATGATTTGGAAAATTTAGTTTTCAGCGCTAAATTACCCAGAGGCGTCGAATTAGGTGAGGAACAAAGTCTTTTGGCCGGAAAATCAAGCTATAATCCTGATTCAAGACTTTTGGTTTGGCAGTTAGATTCTTTAGCGGCCACTGGCGGCGATTATATTGCTAATTTCGTTTTAGTGTTAACGCCGACTATCGATCAAATAGGGCAAAATGCTCCACTCTTGACTAAACTTCAGTATCGTGCCAAAGATTTATTGACGGGTGTAGAAATTTCCGGTTCTTTATCAGATTTAGATTCCTCTTTGCCTGATGATCCTATTAATCACGGGCAGGGAAAAGTTGGAGAATAAGATGATTAATTATTTAAGACAATTATTAAAGCCCAAATATCAAACGCTGAACCGCTTGGAGATAGATTCAGAGGCAATTTTGTATAATCTCAATTTTTTGCAGGCGCAACAGCCTCAAGCGGTGATGATTCCTGTTCTAAAATCTAATGCCTATGGTCATGGTTTGAAAGAAATTTGCTCTATTCTCAATCAATCTTCGGTTGAAACTATAGCCATCGATTCTTTCCCTGAGGCGCAGATAGCTTATCGCTATTTTCGGAGAAGAATTCTATTAATCGGAGAGATGCCTATTGCCGCTTACCGCTATCTTAATTGGTCGCGAACGGAAGTTTGTGTCTATAATGGTGAGACTTTAAAGGCAATAGCTTCTTTAGGGGTTAAAGCACGTATCCATCTGTTTGTTAATTCTGGCATGAATCGCGAAGGTATTAAAAATTTATCTGCTTTTTGGCAGGAATATAAGGATTATCTTTCCCGGGTGAAAATTGTTGGCTTGTGTTCACACTTGTTGGCGGCCGAAGGAGATGGCGAATCTAATCGCCGGCAAGAGAAAAAATTTTTTCAAGATTTAGAGTTTTTACATCAGCATTCCTGCTATCCAGTTTTTGTACATTTAGGAAATAGCGCTGGAGTATTGGCTTTATCAGATAACCGCTTAAACGCTTTTAGGCCAGGTTTGGCTATTTATGGCTATAATCCTTTTACCGCAGAGAGTCCGCATTATCAGCGTGCTCAAAATTTACGTCCGGCCTTGCGTTTAGTTACTACAATTGTATCAATCCAGTCCCTTAGTAGCGGAGAAACCGTTTCTTATAACGCCAGTTATCGCGCGGAAAGAGATACAAAAATTGCCGTGATTCCTTTTGGTTATTATGAGGGCCTTGATCGCCGTTTATCTAATTTAGCTTCATTTCAGCTTTTATCCGCTAATAAAAAAATTAGCGTTAAATTAGTTGGTCAAGTCTGTATGAATTTATCTTGCTTGGATGTGGGCAACGGGGAAGAAGTGGGTGTGGGCAGCGAAGTTGTTTTAATTTCTCCCAATCGTCATGATTTTAATTCTTTAGAAAATTTAGCGCGCCTACAGGGAAGCACCCCCTATGAACTATTGGTAAAATTTCAGGCTAATATTAGAAAAATAATAGTTTGATAATAAATTTAATTTATGATGGCAGGGAAGTCTAGTCCATATCTTGCTCGCCGGGCAAAGAAGTTTAACTGCGTAAAAAAAGATTATCAGCATAAAAATTTGCATAATCCCTTTTTTCATAAGCGCGCAGAGAAAAAAGCAACTGGCAAAAAAAAGAGAAAACGTCGTTTTTGGTTTTTTCTGGTTATCATCTTATTATCTTTGTCCCTCTTGTTGTATCTTTTCTTTGCTTCTGGTATTTTTACTTTAAAACAGATAAAAGTCAGCGGTGTTAGTCGTATTGCTGAAAATCAGCTGAGTGATGCCGCCTGGCAGCAGGCGCAGTTGAAGCGGAGTGCCATTTTTAAACAAAATAATCTTTTATTTTTTAACGTTGACGCTTTGCGTGAAACTTTATTAAATAACTTTAGCTTTGATTCCGTTCGTGTTTATAAGCAATGGCCACAGACACTGGTTATCAGTGTCGGCGAACGAAGTTTATCCTTTATCTGGCAGGATAGTCAGGGGCGTAGTTTTAGCGATAGTCACGGTTGTTTAATAAAAGAGGTGTCAGTAAGAGATGAAGACCTTAAAACTTATCCCGTATTAACGGCTACCGGCACCAAGGAGTACCTTGGTCAAAACAATTGCTTGTCACTAGAGGTTGCTTATCTCCAGGCTGTTTTTACCTTGTATGATAAATTAAAAGAGTTCCCAGGATTAAATTTACAAGAATTTGTCTTGGATGGCGCTTTTAATACCTTGCAGATAAAACTTAATGGTGGCCCTAATATCTTTTTCAACATTAAAGATGATTTAGATAAACAGTTGAAAAAGTTGTCAGTTATTAAACAAGATAAAGGTGATGAATATTTTAAAGGCTTGGAATATATAGATTTACGTTATGGTGATCGCGCTTATTTTAAATAATTTCAAAATATATGGAAACAACTTTTAAATTTCTTTTTGGTTTTGCCGTTTTTTTATTTTCCCTAATTAGCATCGGCGTGTTTTTACTGATTCTTAAAATAATTTTAATGTTTACCCCCCAGATACAATTATTGGGGTTAACCATCTATTAATCAGACATATCTGCTCTGAGGCTATCTTTGCAAGCCTGTTTATTTATATGTGTATTAATATACATTATGCGAAGTATAGTAATACAGAAAAAGCTGATTAATTAAGCTTTTTGTTATACCTTTCTTACTTCCCTTAATAAAATAATCCCCGGCAACGCATAGGCATCTGCCGGGGACATTTATTATCTTTGAATTTTAGTGAGATTAATCACAACCCCCGTGATTATTGGGTTAATCCAAACTTCTTTATGGTCGCTGTCATAGCTTTTTACTATCAGTGATCTTAGTTTCCCGGCCGCTTGCGGATTAAGGGGTTTAATAATGATTCCGCCGCGCAATATTATGCTTTGGACGGCGGCGCTGAATTCGGCACCAATTATTTTTTTAGGCCAAGGCCATCGTCGATAGCGCGGTACTTTTTTAGTGGCAACAAGGGTGACTTCGGTTATGGCGTCACTAAATTCTTTAACAATATTTTTTAACAATATTGTC
>MWDX01000002.1 GCA_002070735.1 Parcubacteria group bacterium ADurb.Bin115 | reverse complement strand
TAGTGAATATACGGCATCAGGAACCTGGAATATGCCTTCTTGATTGAATATTATTAATCTTATTAATTTTTAGAGAGGGGGGCGGCAATGCATGATGCTCAGGATGCGCAAATTGTTGCCCGAATTCTGGAAGGTGACAGGCAGGCCTTCGCCCTATTAGTTGAAGAATACAAATCCCCAATTTATAATTTAGTTTATCGCATGACTTCAAACACGCAGGATGCCGCCGATTTGACACAAGATGTTTTTATCCGCGCCTATACTTATTTGTGGAGATACAATCCCCAAAAGAAATTCTTTACCTGGCTTTATACAATAGCGCTCAACACGATTAAGAATTACATCAAAAAAAACAAACAATATAAAAACATGCGCTCTTCATATGTTGACGAGCACAAATTTTCAAAAAGCAAAAATTCATTTGAGACACAAGATATTAATATTTACTTATCCGTTCTCGACGTGGAAACGCGCGCGCTTATAATTATGAAGTATATTCAGGAACTTTCTTTTGAAGAAATCTCTAAGATTACAGGAAAGTCCGTGAGCGCGGTAAAAATGCGCACTTACAGGGGGCTCGAAAGCTTAAGAGAAAAGATAAATGATATATAATCATAAATAATTAACTAGACAAAACAGCCACATAGAAAGATTTATTAAGAATAAACCATATTGATTAACCGCCGATTTACATGTATATTCTAAATCAAGAATTTAAGAAGCGATTAGTTAATTTAACGATACGTAAATAATCAGGAGCTTCTTTGTGGATAAGCAGATCTTTAAAAATAAAATCAACATAGACAAAGAGCTGGTTAACATACTGCTGTTTGTCGCTCTAGCCTGCTTTATTTACTTTTTCATTATCAATCAGAGAGCTTTTCTTAATATTTTTTATTTACCGGTATTGCTTGGCGCTTATTTCTTGGGTAAGCGTTACGCGGTAATATCTGCCGTATTTGCCGTAATTATCATTTTTTTCTTCGCTTATTTTTTTCCTAAAAGCTTCGGTATGCCGCCCGCCAGTCAAACTGAATTTTTTAAATGGCTGGATCTTCTTACCTGGGGATTATTTTTGATTTTTACCGGGTATTGCATGGGGCTTCTTTACGATAAAAAAGAACAAAGCAAAAAGGAATTACAGAAAACATACAGCGGCATTATTGAAATGCTTTCCCTGGTAATTGCTTCGGCGGATAATTACACGCAAAGTCATTCACAGCGGGTATCACAGATAGCGGTGATGATCGCACGTCAGATGAAACTTGACTCGGTTGAAGTTGAAAATATCCGCGTCGCGTCGCTTCTTCACGATTTGGGCAAAGTCGGTGTAAGCGAAGATGTTCTCTTAAAAGCTACCGCTCTAACGGAAAAGGATAAAGCAGCGATGCGCAAGCACACATGGATGGCCGTTAATATGTTAGAGCCTTTGGGAGAAACAGTTAAGGATATCATCCCCATAATTTTACATCATCACGAAAAATATGACGGCAGCGGTTATTACAAAACCGTCTCCGATGATATTCCGCGCGGCGCAAAAATTATCGCCGTGGCCGATGTCTATGACGCTCTGACAACTGACCGGCCATATCGCAAGGCATTTAGCCCGCTTCAGGCGAAACAGGAAATTATTGACAACGCGGGAAAAGATTTTGATCCGCAAGTTGTGGAAGCCTTCAATCAGATATTTTCCTATATTGAAGCAGATAGATTTCTTGCCCATTCCGCATGATTTTTTAGTTAATCTTTTTGTGACTATTTAACGTTAAATATTGTATATTATATGTAAGTGATTTTTGATATTATCACTATGTAACTAGCAATAACCTGGAATGATAAAAATGGAAAAATATAATAATATTATAGACATAATTAAAAAGCAGGAAGCAATTTCCCCGCCGGATGATATTGTTCAAAAAGTTATGGAAGGGGCGAAAAAAGCCGAAGATGGACTTGTGTATAAATTATACCGTTTACTGTTTCAGCACCGCCAGCTAAGTTCTGATGCAAAAGGCATTCTTACCGGCAATATAGTTTCGGCGTCTCAATGTTTCTTTTTGTTGCTCATCGTTGGGTTATTTTATTTCCTTATGGGGTTGTTTGTGATTTTCGGAATGAAGGATTTGTTGGCAAATACAAACATTAATTTATGGCTGCGTTTTCAGCCCTACCTGGCGATAATCAGCGGTCTCTTAATTATATATTTGGCTTTCTTCATAAAGAAAAAACCACAAGCAATAATTTTTGCCAAATACTCAATTATCGCGCACAGCATTTTTATAATTATCAACGCTTTGATTTTGGAATTTGTTCTTGTTTTCCCCGTGGCAATGGCTTTTTTATTAGCGCTTTCAGTGCTGGCTGTATTTTTAGGAATCTTACTGGTAAGTTCTCTTAATAATTTTATCAAATCCGGTTTGGTTGATATAAGAGGTCAACTTGCGCGAAATGTTTAAAATGTCACAAAAAGGTTTTACTTTTTTAGAGCTGATTGCCGTGCTGATTGTTTTGGCTATTATGACAGCGGTGGCGGTGAGCCGCGCGACGAATAATGACGCGGAGGTAGTTACCGGGGCGGACACTTTAAAAGCGCATATCCGTTACGCGCAGACTATGGCGATGAATTCCAACCCCAACGCCGGTGACGAAACAATTTGGGGGATAAGCTGTTCAGGGTCAAGTTACTGGCTTTTTCGGGGAACAGCGCCCGCGGCCGATATTATTCGCCTGCCGGATGATGAAAAATATATCAGCGGAGATAGAACGATAAATCTTACGCAAAAGAAAATAAGTGTTACTTCTTTTACGGTTTATTTTGATAATAGGGGTATACCATATTCTCCGCTCGGCACTCAATGGCCGGGCACAGCGATAACCGTGGCTCCGGCAAGCGGCAGTGGAACAACTGTTAACATAAATATAACGCCTTTTACAGGATATCTGCCATGAAAAGTAGCCATGGATTCACTCTCATTGAAGTCATTATCACGGTAACGTTAATCGCCATTGCCGCGGCGATGTTTGTAGCCTATATGGGAACGTCACTCACGCAAAGCCCCGTTTCTTCCGGCTTGGTAGCCAAACAATACGCGCTCATTCAGGAAATGGAATTAATTACCAGCCAATATCGTCAGGAAATAAACAGCGGCACATTGAATCTTAATAATTTCAAGACGTCTTACGTCGATATTAATCCGTATGTCGATGCCGCGAATACGGTTTTTACAACTCTGAATAGCGGTACTTATCTGACACAGCAGGTTCTTGTGGTTACACTCAAGAACGATGACCAGACTGTCATGAGTATATTTACTCAGTAGGTTTTAAATGAGATTTATTAAAAATAAAAATCAATCTGGATTCACGCTTATCGAAATTATTGTCGTCTTGGTTATTTTAGGGATAGTCGCGGTTGGTTTAAGTGGCGCGATTATTTACGGCGCGCAGAATTTTGTTTTTGCCCGAGAGGCAAATCAGTTATCGCAAAAAGCGCAATTGGCTATGGCGAGAATAAAAAGAGAAATGGTGGAT
>MWDX01000001.1 GCA_002070735.1 Parcubacteria group bacterium ADurb.Bin115 | reverse complement strand
TTGCTTTTTATGTTGTAATATATTACAATATATGTTGTAATAATTTACAATTATGATTAATTTTAATTCTAATAAAATAACACAAATATTAGCCTTTTTTTTCTTAAATCCAAAACGCAGATTATATTTAAAAGAGCTGGCAAATGTTTTAGAAATTGATAATGGAAATTTATCTCGTTATCTTAAATCCTTGGTAGAAGAGGGAATATTAAAAGTTGAAATTGAAGGAAAACAAAAATATTTTTTATTAGATTCAAGTTATCCTTTTTTAAAAAACTTAAAAAAGATGTTGACGGGCAGTGTTAGCCCGGAAGTTCTAATTAAAAAAGCTTTGGCGCCAATTAAAGGTTTAGAGCGGGCTTATTTGTTTGGTTCGTATGCTTCCGGAAAATTAAAGGAAAATAGTGATTTGGATATATTATTAATCGGCAGCCATGATTCTATAGAGGTTAGGGAAGTTTTAGCTTCATTACAACGTCGTTTAGGGCGGGAAATAAATATTATTGATTATTCGGTAGAGGAGTATGAAAAAAGGCTGAAAGAAAAAGACGACTTTCTGGACAGGGTTTTTCATGAATCTATGTTAACTTTAAAATAACATGTTTGTTAAGTTTATCTTTTCTAAACAACAAATAGATAAATATTTTCAGGCGGCGGAAAGGGATTTATTTTTAGCGGCCAACAAAGAACCGGAAATAAAATTTCAGTTTTCTTATAACAGCCTGTTAAAATTAGCTCAAGCCGTTTGTGCTAAACAAAATTTGAGAGTTAAAGCGCGGACAGGCCATCATATGGTTCTTTTTGATAAGTGTGCGGAATTATTAGATGATAGAAAGATTGCCGCCGTAGCGCAGGCGATGCGTGATAAGAGAAATCGTGATTTGTATGATGGCGGTACAATTATAACTATAAAGGAAGCGGAAACTTATTACATATTTATTAAAGATTTGGTTAAAAGAGTAAAATCATATTTAAATTCCAGATTAATAAAATAAAATTTATATCTGCAAACAAGATAAAACTCATCACTTCCGAATTAGTGACCGCGGACCATCCTGAGAAGATTTGTGACCAGATTAGCGATGGCATCTTGGAGGCGATCGGTGTGGCCGAATCAGGGGGTATTCATTTGGAAACTTTTGGTACCAATACAATAGAAGAAGATAAAATATTAGAAGCGGTGAAAGCAAGTTTTGATTTTCGGCCGCCAGCGATTATTGATCAATTAGAACTTAAAAGGCCGGTTTTTAAGCAGACAGCTGCCTACGGACATTTTGGCAGGCCGGAATTTACTTAGGAGAAGATTGATAAAGCGGAACTTTTGAAATCATCTTTAAAGCTTTAAATTAATGCGGTTTTTGCCGCATTTTTAAATATCCATTATGTCTTCAGCCCTCAGTTTCGGCGCTTTAAATAATTTTCATCCCGGGCACGCTGTTTATTTACAGCCAGCTACTTCTTTGGGCGATGAGCTTTTGTAGTGATGGCTAGAAATGTTAATGTGGAAAGGATAAAGAATAAGAAGGCGCGGCAAACGGAAGATCAAATAAGAAAAAAGGTGACGGAATTTTTACGACAACAAGGAATTAAAGGAAAGGCTGTTTTCGGTTATGATTAGCCGGTCGATGAGGATCAATTACGTCGAGAGTTAATTTCACTGAGTTTAAAAACGAAAGGCGAACGTATGGCCCCTTATTATCCTGAGAAGTGTAAGTCTAGTTTTTTAGGTAATTTTTATAAATAAATTTGATATAAATTTATTATCTCAGCCACCATTTTAGCGTGGTTTTTTGATTATTTTTGTGGATATTTTTTATTGTTTTGTCGCTTTTCAATTTTTGGGAAAATATGCTAAAATGAAGATAATGCCCGAAACAGATTTTGTTGGTTTTTATTTTTAGTTTTTTTCTTTCATTCATGTTTGATTATTTGCAGCAATTCAATAAACTGCCCAAGGAGTTAAGGGAGAAAGTTTCCTCGCCGGCGGCGATGGCGATTTTGTCGTCTTTAGAAAATAAATACGGTATCAGTTTGGCGATGCTAGTCATACAGATAATGATAAAACAGGTTTTAATTAAAGATTTAGTGCCTTATTTAATTGAGGAAATGAGCCTAACTCCTGATAAAGCCCAATCTCTGTCACAGGAATTACAAGAGCGTCTTTTTTTCTCGGTAGCTACTTATCTTGGCCTAAAGACACCCCCTTCTTTAAACCCAGAAGAGAAAGAATTACAAGTTTTAATGAAAGAGAATGGTATTATTTTGCCTAGTCAGGAGCTGATGAATCGTTGTCGACAGATA
This sequence comes from Parcubacteria group bacterium ADurb.Bin115, assembly GCA_002070735.1. Lineage (GTDB taxonomy): Bacteria > Patescibacteriota > Patescibacteriia > Patescibacteriales > UBA12465. Next base: position 369 of record MWDX01000001.1, on the reverse strand, counting down.
TTATTGACTTATCGTAAGGGGATTAGGACAAAAATTGATGTTCGCGCTGCTTTAGAAAAACCAGTGGCGCAAGGAGGTTTGGGATTGGAAGCGGCAGTAGTTGATAGATTGCTTCGGTCTTTAGAAAAATCGCCGGTAGCCACGTCTTTGCCTCAAGCTTCCGCCGCTTTCACAGATTTAGTCAATAAGAATGAAGCCAGTTCTTATGATTTAAAGTCAGCTCTTGCCCGCGGCGCTGTGAAGCCGCCGGCAGAATTAATGTCCAAATTTAAGTCGCCAGCGGCTAAACTTAACTTACAGCCCGAACTTAAAGCTCCAGAAAAAATTTTAGCCTTAGAAGATAAAGGGACTGTTAAAGAAAATTTACCT